>CALMYM010000217.1 GCA_937873675.1 uncultured Alphaproteobacteria bacterium
GGGGCGGTTTCGCGCCCCCCACTTTTCCGTTCGCGGCCTGTGGCCGCGGGGGCGGTTTCGCGCCCCCCACTTTTCCGTTCGCGGCCTGTGGCCGCGGGGGCGGCTTCGCGCCCCCCACTTTTCCGTTCGCGGCCTGCGGCGGCGGGGGCGGTTCGGCGACCCGCCTCCGACCTCCGCCCTTGACCGGAGCGCGGCGAGGGCGCATGCCTCGCCGGCACCCCACCACGCGCCCCGCGAGGACCTCGCTCATGCCGCTCCGCATCGTCTTCATGGGAACGCCGGACTTCTCGGTGCCGACCCTCGAGGCGATTCATGCCGCCGGGCACGAGATCGTCGCGGTCTATTCCCAGCCGCCGCGCCCGTCGGGCCGCGGCATGGCGACCACGCCCTCCCCGGTCCACGCTCGCGCCGAGGCGCTGGGCATCCCGGTGCATCATCCGGTGAGCCTCAAGGGCGAGGAAGCCGCGGCCGCCTTCCGCGCCCACGCGGCGGACGTGGCGGTCGTCGTCGCCTACGGCCTGCTGCTGCCCGAGGCGATCCTCGCCGCGCCGCGCCACGGCTGTCTCAATCTGCACGGCTCGAAACTGCCGCGCTGGCGCGGCGCCGCGCCGATCCAGCGGGCGATCATGGCCGGCGACGCGGAGACCGCGGTCGAAGTGATGCGGATGGAGAAAGGCCTCGACACCGGGCCGGTGTGCCTCTCCGCGGTGACCCCGATCGCGCCGGACGAAACCACCGGCGATCTCCATGATCGGCTCGCCGCGCTGGGCGCCACCCTCATGGTGGAAGCGCTCGACCGGCTGGAGCGGGACGACCTGCCCTGCGCGGCGCAGCCCGACGAGGGCGTCACCTACGCCCGGAAGATCGAGAAGGCGGAAGCGCGCATCGACTGGAGCGGCGACGCGAAGACCATCCACGACACGATCCGCGGCCTGTCGCCCTTCCCGGGCGCGTGGTGCGAGGCGCCGATCGGCGGCAAGCACGAGCGGCTGAAGATCCTGCGCACCACGCTCGGCGAGGGCTCGGGCGCCCCCGGCGAGGTGCTCGACGACGCGCTGACCATCGCCTGCGGGACGGGGGCGATCCGCCTCGTCGAGGTGCAGCGGGCCGGTGGCAAGCCGGTGGAGGCCGTCGCCTTCCGCCGCGGCGCCGGGCTCGCCCGCGGCGATCGTCTGGCCTGACGTCATGACGCGCTACAAGCTGACCATCGAATACGACGGCACCCCTTATGTCGGCTGGCAGGCCCAGGCGAACGGCCCGTCGGTGCAGGGCACCATCGAAGCGGCGTTCATGAAGTTCGAAGCCGGGCGGATCGTCGTCAAAGGCGCGGGGCGCACCGACACCGGCGTCCACGCCTCCGGCCAGATCGCCCATGTCGACTTCCCGCGCGACTGGCCGGCGGAGAAGCTGATGGATGCGCTCAACGCCCATCTGAAGCACATGGGCGCCGAACCGCATCCGATCGCCATCCTCGCCGTCGAGATCGTCGGCGACGACTTCGACGCCCGCTTCTCGGCCAAGGCGCGGCACTATCTCTACCGCATCATCGATCGACGGGCGCCGCTCGCCCTCGAGCTCAACCGCGCCTGGCACGTGCGCGCCCGGCTCGACGCCGCGGCGATGGACGTGGCGGCGAAGCGCCTGCTCGGCACCCACGACTTCACCACCTTCCGCGCCACCCGCTGCCAGTCGAAATCGCCTCTGAAGACGCTCGACCGGCTCGACGTCACCCGCGACGGCGACACGATCGAGATCCGCGCCTCGGCCCGCTCGTTCCTGCACAATCAGGTGCGCTCGATGGTCGGCTCGCTGCGGATGGTCGGCGACGGCAGCTGGAGCGCCGACGACCTCGCCGCGGCGCTGGCGAAAGCCGACCGAACCGCCTGCGGCCCCGTCGCCCCGGCGGCAGGGCTGACGCTGGTGAAGGTGGATTATTGAGGCGGGCGCGGCCGGCGTAGGACGAGCGACGGATCCCTCTCCCGTCCCTGCGACGTTGTCCCGCTCCCTACGACAAATCATCGACCACGGCGCAGGCGGTTCCGGAGGGTTCCGTGCGCGATGCTTCGAGACGAGCGGCGGAGCCGCTCTCCTCAGCATGAGGCGTTCGTGGGTCTGTTCGGGAAAGCAAGCACCTCATGCCGAGGATCGCTCGGAACGAGCGCGTCTCGAAGCACCGCACGAGGACGCCGGCCGCTCGAACCATCCGAACTTCCGAGCCACGCCGGGGGTGGCGACAGAGGACACGGGACAGACGAGCGACCGTCCCCTCCGCCCTCCCCTATTCCGTCTTGATCTCCGCCCACTCGTCCACCATAGTGGATATATGGACACCGAGATCGACGACACCACCGCCCAGCTCGCACGGCGCATCCGGCTCGAACGGGAGGCGCGGGGGTGGTCGCTGGCCGATCTCGCCGAGCGGTCGGGGGTGTCCAAGGCAGCGATCAGCAAGATCGAGCGGGAGGAGGCGAGCCCGACGGCGGCGCTGCTCGTCCGGCTGGCGAGCGCCTTCGATCTGACGCTGGCGGGGCTCCTCATTCGCGCCGAGCGCGGCGGCGATCGGCTGGTGCGGGCGACAGAGCAGCCGACGTGGCGCGATCCGGCGACCGGCTACACCCGACGTCAGGTCCATGCGCGGCCCGATCATCCGGTCGAACTCACCGAGGTGGTGATGCCGGCGGGCGGACGGGTGGCGCTGCCGGCCTCGTCCTACGCCCACATCCGGCAGGTGGTGTGGGTGCGCGAGGGGCGGTTGACGATCGTCGAGGGCGGGGTGCGCCGCGACCTCGGCCCCGGCGACTGCCTCGGCTTCGGCCCGCCCGAAGACGTCGACTTCGTCAACGAGAGCACCGCTTCCTGCACCTATGTCGTGGCGCTGGCGCGAAGCTGAGCCGACGAAGTACCTCGATGGAGATCATCCGATGACCGCTTTCGACGTCCGCCCCCTCGCCTCCTCGCCCGAGACGATCGCGGCGCTTTCGGCGCTGCTGGCCGAGACGGTGGCGGCGGGCGGATCGGTGAGCTTCATGCATCCGCTCGATCCGGTCGAGGCGACCGCCTTCTGGACGCGGTCGCTGGCGGCAGCGGATCGCGGCGAGCGCATCGTCTTCGGCGCCTTCGAGGGCGAGGACCTCGTCTCCACCCTGACGCTCCATCTCGACTGCCCGCCCAACCAGCCGCATCGCGCCGAGTTCGCCAAGATGATGACGCGGCCGACGCATCGCGGCCGCGGCCTCGCCTCGGCGCTGATCCGGGCGGCAGAGGTCGAAGCGGCGGCGCGCGGGCGCTGGCTCGTGGTGCTCGACACGGCGAGCGACGAGGGTGCGGCCGGGCTCTACGAGCGTCACGGCTTCACGCTCGCCGGCGAGATCCCCGACTACGCGCTGAAGCCGCACGGCGGACTGACGGGGACGCTCCTCTATTGGAAGCGGCTCGGCACGGAAACGTAGGGCGGAAAGAGCGAAGCGAATTCCGCCGGCCGAGCCGACGAGGGACGCGGGGCGCCGGCGAGAGCTCGGGGCCGCTTCGTATTCAAAATGGTGCAATTCGCTGCGCTCTTTGCACCCTACGGCACGCCCTCTCGCCGCCCCTCACCGCGGCAGGTGCTTCGCCCTGAGCACGATGTCGTCGCCGAGTTTCTCGACCCAGAGGGCGCCGGCGACGGTGCGTTGGATGAGGACGTTGCGGCGGTCGCGCTCGTCGCGGCGGCGATCGACGAGGCCGCGTTCGCCCATGGTGTCGAGGGCGCGGGTGATCGCCGGCTTGGTGACGCCGAGTTTGGCGGCCAGCCCGCGCACCGTGTGCGGCGGCGGCTCGAGATAGACGGTCAAGAGGATGGTCATCTGCCGCGCCGTGAGATCGGTCTCGCCGTCGCGGACGAGGCCGAGGGTCACGTCGTGCCAGAGTTTCAGCGCCTGAGAGGGGCGAAGCTCGACCGCCACCGGGTCCCGCCTTCCATCGTTTCGGAGGCGGAATAGTAGCGCTCGCCCGAGGCGCGGACAACGCGAGCGCCGCAGCGATCGTCGGACGTGGTGAACGGCCGCACACCCGCCGCGCTGCACCCGGGCCGTCGCGGCCGGTCGGGGATCAGGAGCGATAACGGCCGACCTCGACCGGCGCCTCGCTGTCGATCACCTGCAGCCGCTCGCGCCAGGCCTCGAGTGCTTCGATGCGCTGGTCGGCGTCGAGGCGGGCCGGTTGGAAGACGACCTCGGGGCGCAGCACGTCGAAGCCGACGAACTGCAACATGCCGCGGTGGATCGGCCGCAGAATGGCGTCGAGGTCGCCGTTGAACCCGTCCGGCGCATAGGCCGAGGATGGGCCGCCGGTGGTGGTCGACAGCAGCGCCCGGCGACCACGAAAGAGACCGGTGTCGTAGATGCCGCGAGCGCCGCCGTAGACCCGCTCGAAGGCGAAGACCCGATCGACCCAGCCCTTGAGGATCGCCGGCATCGAGAACCACCACAGCGGAAACTGCCAGATCATCAGATCGCAGTCCTTCAGCAGCGCCCATTCGGCGTCGATGTCGGCGGCGAAGCCGGCGATCTCGGTGGCGTGGCGCTCCTCCATCTGCTGCTTGAAATAGGAGGGATCGGCGAAGGAGCGGAAGTTGCGGCGGGCCGGGAACCCGCGGGAGACCCTGGCGGAAGAGACGGAGGAGCCCACCCCCTGGCCGGGCCCCCCCCCGGGGGGGTA
>CALMYM010000218.1 GCA_937873675.1 uncultured Alphaproteobacteria bacterium
AGGTGCGCGAGGGTTCGAGACGGAGGCCTGCGGCCTCCTCCTCCCCATGAGGCGCTTCGGAAATGCCGCCCCATCATCGACGCCTCATGGTGAGGAGGCGTGCACCGCGCGCCGTCTCGAACCATCGCGCACGCCCCCCGACATCCGCTCTCGCCTCCCGCCCCCACCGGCGCTAACCTCCCCGCTCGCTCTCACTCGCGAGGCCCACCCATGCCCTTCTCGCTCGCCGACATCGACATCCTGCTCGTCCCCGGACGCGGCAATTCCGATGCGTTCCATTGGATGTCGGCCTGGGCGGCGGCGATCCCCAATGCGTCGCGCGTCCTCCAGGCGGAGTGGGAGAAGCCGCAACCGGCCGACTGGATCGGCCGCCTCGACGACGCCATCCGCACCACCCCACGGCGTTGCGTCGTCATCGGCCATTCGCTCGCCGTCGCCACCATCGTGAAGTGGGCCGACGCCGCATCGGCCGACGACCTCGCCAAGGTCGCAGGCGCCCTGCTCGTCTCGCCGACCAACGTCGAGGATCCCGACCCGTCCTTCGACACGGTGCGCCCCTTCGCGCCGATGCCGATGCGCCCCCTGCCCTTCCCGGCGATGGTGCTGGCCTCACGCGACGATCCGCGCGTCACCTTCGCCCGCGCCACCGAATGCGCGAGCGCCTGGGGCGCCGAACTGGTCGACGTCGGCGAACTCGGCCACATCGGCAACCTGCAGCGCCTCGGCATCTGGCCCGAAGGCCTGATCCACCTCGGCCGCCTCCTCGACCGCATCGGCTGACGGAGACCGGGCCGAGATTTCTCGGCCCGAAGGGGATCAGTATCCCGTTTTCGCCGGTGCGACGCCGGCGCCCGCGCCCATCTCGTCCAGCATCGCCGCGATACCGGCCGCGACGTACATCTGGTCCCAGCCGACGGTGACGAAGGAGAAGCCCTTGGCGCGGAAGGCCGCGGCGCGTTCCGCCGGACCGCCGAAGATGCCGGCGATCTTGCCGGCGGCCTTCGCCGCCGCGGCGATCCGGTCGAGCGCCGCGTTCAGGATCGGATCGCGCGTGTCGGCGCGGTCGCCGTCGGTCAGCGCGATGCACAGATCGTTGGGGCCGACGAAGACGCCGTCGATGCCGTCGACCGCCAGGATCTCCTCGACCGCCTCGACCGCCTCGCGCGTCTCGATCATCGCCAGCGCCAGCGTGCGGTCGTTGGCCTGCCGCAGATAGGTCGGCGGCTCGACACCGCCGAGCACCGACATCGCCCGCCCCGCGCCCCACGAACGACGGCCGCGCGGCGGATACTTCACCTGCTCGGCGAAGGCCCGCGCCTGTTCGGCGGTGTCGATCATCGGCGCGATCACCCCGACGGCGCCGACGTCGAGCGAGCGAGCCGCGAGCACGAAGTCACCGACCGACACCCGCACCAGCGCCGGCTTGCCCGCGGCCGCGATCGCGGTGACGCAGGCGACGATCGAGGCGACGTCGTGCAGCCCGTGCTGCATATCGAGAACGATGGGCGAGAGCGGGCTCGACGCCACCGCTTCGGCGAAATGCGCCTCCGGCGAACTGAACCACCCGCCGACGAACACCTCCCCGGCCCTGAGCCGTTCGGCGAAGGAGAGCGCGGGATGGGAGGTGGCGGTGTCGGTCATCGGTGCGCCTCGTCGAAAATGGGCCTCCGAGCGTCGTGCCACGAGACGCGGCGACTGGCAATTCCGTTCGACCGGGTTCGACACCGCCCCGCCCGCCGGGGAGAGACATCCGAACCATCCCCACCGGAAGAACCGGCTCGATCATGGCGAAATCCAATCGGGAAACCTCGCAATGACCCTTCATCGAGCTGACACCTACCGTCTCCGCTTCGACCGATATCTGAGGCAGGGAACGCCGATCCATCTGCCATTGGAACGCAAGGACGACCCCTCCACCGAGCGCTACGTCTGGCGCAGCCGCCGGGACGACAAAGTGAGGCCGACCCATCGCGCCAACGACGGGCACATCTTCGCATGGTCACGACCACCCGAGACGGGCCACCCGGGAGCGGAGCCGAACTGCCGGTGTGTGGCGGTTCCCTACCGGGAAGGCGAAACCGAGTTCGCCGAACACACCTTCAGCTCCGGCCTCGCATCGTCTTACGGACGTTGGGAGGACAGCGACTTCGTCTGGCACTTCTTCACCGGCCAGGGACGAACGGTCACGTTGGACGAGATCGGCCACCTCCGCGAGATCGCCGAGCACCATGCCTACGGCACCGGCAACGAAGGCGCCTTCCGCAGACTGTCGGACCAAATCGCCGACGCGGCTCGAAAATCGCCTTCTGGAAGTGCGCATCACGACTTCAACAACACCTACGATTTCGGCGACGTGGTGTTCTCCCATGGGAACTCGACCGTCTTCGGGGCCTTCGATGGAACAGCCGAAAGACGAGGAGACATGATCTCGATCGCGGGCGAAACGAATTTCAACTTCCGCGATGTATTCACCGACCCTATCGGCCTGCGCGACTTCGCGGCATGGTTGAGTTCGAACCCATTGAAATGGGGGTATTTTCTTCGACTTGCTTATACGATCGCCAAGATCAAGATCCTACCATCAGAAATAACAACTCCAGACAAAATTGAAGCGCCACGAAAATACTGAACATTCTGACAGATATAGGCGGAACGCGGTACGAGATAGTCGGGCGTTGGACAGCTTCGTTCCGCGCAGATATCTTCGCCAACCGAGCGATCAGTGCATATTTCGATCCGAATCGAAGGTGAAATTTGCCCCACCTCGACGAGCCCGCGCCCGCCCCTCTCGGCCGTCTACAACAGGTTCTCTGGGTCGTCGCGGCGGTGATCGTCGACTACCCTCTCCTGGTGCTCTATGCACGGTTCGATAAGGAATACGCTCTTCCGAACGGCACCGTGCTCGTCCGTGCCCTCGACTGGAAGAAAGGGACCCGCATCGACCTGCGCCGATGGACCTACGGCGCGCCACTGATCCGCGACGTCGAATTCCTCTGCTTCGACGACGAGGCCATGCACGTGACGACCTATTCGACCGGCAGCTACATCTGGCTGGGAGGCGACGCGCCGATCGTTCGAGGTAGAGACCCCGACTATTACGACGTCTGGCGCGCGAGTGGCCTCGCCCCACCCGAGAAGGGCTGCGTCGGTTACTTTTCCACCTATGTCGGCGGCGACCTGTTGTTGGACGACCCCTTGTACGACTGGCGCTATACGAAGCCGGGCGCGCCTTGGTGCCCGCCCGGCCACCCCTGCCGGGCGCGGCCGGCGGCGCCGGCGCCCGAACGACCGTCGGCGACGACGCCCGAACAACCGGCGAAGTGATCGCCACGCGTCCTTCGTCGCCGAAGTCGCCAAGGACGAATCTCGAAGCGTCTACGCCTGGAAAGGTCGAGGAGACATGGCGACGACGATCTCGGCGACGCTCTTGCGCCGGTTACGCAACCTCGTCGGTGGCGCCTTCCTCGTGCTGGCGTCGATCTGGACGATCAACGCGATCCGGTTCCTCACCATGACCGTCGAACTGCCCAACGGCGCGGTGATCGCCCGCAGCCTCGATCCCTGGAAAGGCACCCGCGCCGACCTCTACGCCACGCGTCACGGTCCCCTGCTCGTCCGAGACGTCGACATGATCTGCTACGACGCGACCGCGATCGATGGCGGATACTTCCTCTGGATGCGCGGTGAGGAGAAGGTGTCGACGTCTCGCGATCCCGACCATCTCGCGAGACTGCGCGACACCGAGTTGTGGAGGAAATCGACGGGCTGTCGTGCCCTTTCCGGAGGCTTCGTCTCGGGCGACCTGTTGCTCCGCGACCCCCGTCGTATCCTCGAAGCGACCGGGCTCGGACGCGTGCCGGAGCGCGAGAAGCCGTGAAAAAGCGCGCGGACCCGTGCGGATCCGCGCGCCGAAATCGTCATTGCCGAACGAGCCCGCGGGCTCGGATCAGCCCTGGGTCTTGATCTGCTCGATCGCCGTGGCCATCAGCTCTTCCATGGCGCGGCGAATCTGGTGGTCCGACTGGGCGACGGATCCCGCGTCGAAATCCTTGCGGATCTTGCGGAAGACGTCCTCGTCACCGGCCTCTTCGAAATCGGCCGCGACCACTTCCTTGGCGTAGTCCGCCGCCTTGTCGTCGGAAAGCCCGAGCTTTTCCGCCGCCCACAGGCCGAGCAGCTTGTTGCGGCGCGCCAAAGCCTTGGATTTAAACTCTTTGTCGTGGGGGGAATTTTTCTCGAAAGGCTCTTTGCCGTTGTCGAACGTGGTCATGTCCCGAAATCTCCTGGAAAACCGCGAAGGCATCGCGTATAGGGGGGCCCTTGTCGAGGCACTGATAGCGCCCGACGACCCGCAAATCAACGGGACCTTCGACGACCCGGCGTCGCACCGTCCCGTCTTCTCGTGTCCCCGCCGCAGCGTAGCGCCGCATGGCCGCTCACATTGTGAACGCGGGTCGCATCGGATCATGTGGGCTCGTCGGCGCGCGGGACGAGGGGCGATTCCCCGCACCCGCGCGTCGTCCTTCGGTG
>CALMYM010000219.1 GCA_937873675.1 uncultured Alphaproteobacteria bacterium
CCGTCTGGGGGGGCCGGGTTCCCGGGGGTGGGGGGGTTCGCCGGGCGGGGGGGGGAGGGTCCCCGCCGCTTTTGCCGGCCCGGGGCCGTGGTTTCAACCGCCATGTCGGCCCTGCGTGCCGCGGGCGGGCGGGCGTGTCGTCGCGGCGGCGGATTCACCGAATATCGACCCTTCTCTGTCAAGATTGCGGAGTGCGAACACGCGAAGGGCGGGAGGCACCCCATGTCGAGGATCGAGACACTCGTTTCCGCAATGACGCTCGAGGAGAAGATCGGCCAGCTGATCATGATCTCA
Source organism: uncultured Alphaproteobacteria bacterium (assembly GCA_937873675.1). Classification (GTDB taxonomy): domain Bacteria; phylum Pseudomonadota; class Alphaproteobacteria; order Rhizobiales; family Ancalomicrobiaceae; genus CALBKH01. The sequence continues at coordinate 295 of CALMYM010000219.1, forward strand.
CTCGGCGCCGACACCATCGTCACCGGGCCGAAAGCCGCCGCCGATCCGAGCATCGCCGACGTCCGCGGCGCACGCTGCGGCTCGGTTCTGAACCTCGTCGGCCGCGACCGCATCCATGCGCTGCAGAAGATCGCGGTGGAGGAGACCCGGTTGAAGATCCCGCTGATCTTCGGTCTCGACGTCATCCACGGCTATCACACCGCCTTCCCGGTACCGCTCGGCGAAACCGCCGCCTTCCGTCCCGACGTGTGGCGTGAGAGCGCCCGCATCGCCGCCGAAGAGGCCGCCGACGACGGTCTCCACCTCACCTTCGCGCCGATGCTCGATCTCGCCCGCGACCCCCGCTGGGGCCGCATCGTCGAGGGGCCGGGCGAAGACCCGCATGTCGGCTGCATGCTCGCCCGCGCCAAGGTCGAGGGCTTCCAGACCGCCGATCTCTCGGGCCGCGGCGCCATCGCTGCCACCGCCAAGCATTTCGTCGCCTACGGCGCCTGCACGGCGGGGCGCGACTACGCCGCCGTCGACATCTCCGAGCGCATGCTGCACGAGGCCTATCTGCCCGCCTTCGAGGCGGCGGTGAAGGCCGGGACGCTCGCCATCATGCCCGCCTTCATCGACATCGCCGGCCGGCCGATGTCGGGCGACAAGGGCTTCCTCACCGATCTCGTCCGCACCAAGTGGGGCTGGGACGGCATCTACATCTCCGACTTCGACGCCGTCCGCGAACTGATCGCCCACGGCGTCGCCGCCGACGACGCCGAAGCCGCGGCGCTGGCGCTGAAGGCCGGCATGGACATCGACATGCAGAGCAGCGCCTATCCCCAGGGCCTGAAGCCGGCTCTGGAGCGCGGCCTGATCTCGATGGACGATATCGACGCGGCGGTGCGCCGCGTTCTCGCCGCCAAGGAGCGCCTCGGCCTCTTCGACGATCCCTACGGCCGCGGTTCGGTCGAGGGCGGCGTCTCGCGTCCGCTCGGCGAACGCCGGGCCTACGCCCGCGAGGCGGCGGTCGTCTCCATGGTGCTCGCCAAGCACGACGGCGGCCTGCTGCCGCTGCCGCCGACCGGCGGCCCGATCGCCCTCATCGGCCATGCCGCGGTCAAGGACGACGAGGCGCTCGGCTCGTGGTTCGCCCTCGCCGACATGAAGCCGATCACCGGGCTGGCCGCCGGCATCGCCGCCGCCTTCCCCGGTCGCGAACTGATCGTCGAGAAGGGCTGTGACCTCGCCCTCGACGGCCCGTCGCCGGAAACCGACGACGCCGACATCGCCCGCGCCGTCGAAGCGGCGGAGAAGGCCGAAGTGGTGCTGCTCGCCATCGGCGAGCCGGCGCTCCTCACCGGCGAAGCGGCGAGCCGCACCCACATCCGCCTGACCGGTCGTCAGGAAGAACTGGCGAAGAAGGTGATCGCCACCGGCAAGCCGGTCGTCCTGCTGCTCGCCTGCGGTCGGCCGCTGACCGAGACCTGGCTCTACGACGAGGTCGGCGCGGTGCTGGTCACCTGGTATCTCGGCTCGGAAGCCGGCCCGGCGGTCGGCGACATCGTCTCGGGTGCCCGTTCGCCCTCCGGCCGTCTGCCGGTCTCCTGGCCGCGCCACGTCGGCCAGATCCCGATCTTCTACAACGAGCGGCCGAGCGGTCGCCCCTGGGCGCCGGACGAGCACTTCACCACCCGCTGGGTCGACAGCCCCAACACCCCGCTCTGGCCCTTCGGCCACGGCCTCTCCTACACCACCTTCGACATCTCGGCGCCGCGCGCCGCGGCGACTTTCCGGGCGGGTGAGCCGCTCGCGGTCGACGTCGACGTCGCCAACACCGGCACCCGCGCCGGTGCCACCACGGTGTTCCTGTTCCTGCACGACCGCGTCGCCTCGACCACCCGGCCGATCATGGAGCTGAAGCGCTTCGAGACCGTCGATCTCGCCGCCGGCGAGCGCCGAACCGTCCGCTTCACCCTCGATCCGCAGGACTTCTTCTGCCTCGGTCCCGACATGGTCGCCCGCGCCGAACCCGGCGTCTTCGACCTCCTGGTCGGCGACAGCGCCGACCGTGAGACCCTGAAGCGCCTCGAGGTGACCTTGCTCGGTGAAGCGCTGGTCGCCTGATACGAAGTCCGGATGGAACCATCCGGACTTCGTATTCCGGTCGTCGAGAATGCCGCACCGGTGCATGGGCATTTTCGACGAGTCGGATCCGGCATCGCGAAGCGATCCGCCGGATCCCTCATGAATCGAACCCGAGCCTCACGGCGCCTTCGGCGGCGGCATGAACACCGCGGCGGTGAAGAGCACCGACCCGAGCGCCATGGTGAGCGGCGTCGCCAGTCCGCCGCCGAAATGCGCGGCGACGAGCGACAGGGCGATGCCGCCGACCTGCTGGAACAGGCCGAGCCAAGCCGAGGCCTGGCCCGCCATCTCCGGGAACGGCCGCATGGTGATGGCGATCGCCATCGGCTGGCCGATGCCCCAGCCGAAATAGAACGGGAAGACCGCGACGAGGATCACCGCCCAGTGGCCGAAACCGAGCCACAGGACGAGCGCCGGCATCGTCGTGCCGAGAATGAGGAGCGCCGCCGCGGTCCTGAGGATGTGGCGAGGCAGCAGTCGCTGGGCGAGGCGCATCGACACGAGACTGCCCGAGACGACCCCGGCCGAGCCGATGGTATAGACCGCCGAGGCCTCGAGCTTGCTCATGCCGAGCGTGCCGATCATCAGGAAGCCCGAGGTGGTGAGCCAGGTGAGCAGGATGCCGTAGCCGGCCGCCAGCGCCGCCACACCGATCAGGAACACCCGGTGACGCACCAGCCGCCCGAGCGCCGTCAGGATCGAGAT
>CALMYM010000220.1 GCA_937873675.1 uncultured Alphaproteobacteria bacterium
CGACCGCCGAGATCGCGGTGATGGGCGCCAAGGGCGCGGTCGAGCTCCTCTACCGCTCCGAACTGGGCGACCCGGAGAAGATCGGGGCGCGCACCGCCGAGTATCAGCGCCGCTTCGCCAACCCGTTCGTGGCGGCCGAGCGCGGCTACATCGACGACGTGATCAAGCCGCACGCCACCCGCTCGCGCATCGCCCGCGCCCTGCGCCTGCTGCGCAACAAACACCTCGAGAACCCCTGGAAGAAGCACGACAACATCCCGCTGTGAGGCGGGGTCGAACTCGATGGACCGCGACGGCGGGGGCTTCGGCACCCGCCGTTTTGTTTTCCGTCTCGGTCTCCGGGTTGAACGAATCGAAAGGGTTCTTTAAAGGTTGTATGTTGGATCTAGTACAACCGGAGTCCGTCGCCATGCAAGCCGCGGCCAAGTTCAAGAAGTATGTCGTTCTCCCGGCCAGCGGCTTCGTTTTTTCCGATGACGAAGTCGGATTCGGGGTGAGGCCGGGAGCGGCGATCGGCGTCGAGGATATCCGAGAAATCCTCGAACAGCGGGTCAATTCGGAAACGCTGCTCAGTTGGCAGACGCCACGTCTGACCGGCAATGAACCGCAAGGCGGCATCCTGAAAGTCCTCCGCAGCATGGAAGAGGACGGACCGAAGCTCGTTTCCGCTACACCCGTGGCCGAGAGGCTTCTGCGAGCATCGGGGTTGCGGCTGGTGCCGCTGACGACCTACCGATTCGCAGCTCACGCGGAAATCCGGCCGTTCGCTGACCCTGTCGCCGCTGCCGGAGCGGCGAGCCGGGACGTGCTGAGATGGCTGTCAGGCAAGATCTCACCGGGGCGGCGCGGCGATGGCGTCACGGTCGGGGTGATCGATTCAGGGATCGATCACGGACATCCCGATCTGCTGGACGCGGTCTCCGGCGGACGTTGCACGGTGCTGGGAGAGGACGACACCGCCTTCGGACCGAGCACCGGAACCATGGGACATCATGGGACCCATGTCGCGGGGATCATCGCCGGGCGCGGTAGGCTCAACGGGGTCGAGGGTGTGGCGCCCGGCGCGCGTCTGCGCAGCTATCGGGTATTTCCGAAAGTCGGGAAGGAATTGGCGAGCAACGCGGCGATCATGGAGGCGATCCAATCGGCCGTCGACGATGAATGTGACATCATCAACCTCAGCCTCGGCGGCTCGTCCGCCAAGGAGGACGGTATGCGGGACGCGATCAATTTCGCCTGGGAGAGTGGCGTCGTCTGTGTCGCCGCGGCGGGCAACGGCGGGCGCAGAGCGGTCACCTATCCGGCGCGTCACGCCAATGCCATCGGAGTATCGGCAATCGGTCGAACCGATTGCCTCGAGCCCGACGTCTTGTGCCGGCAGTACGTTCAACAACCGTTCGGGAACCCGGACGACGCCATATTCCTGGCGTCGTTCTCCAATACGGGTCCTCAGATCGATTTCGCCGGACCAGGAGTGTGTGTCGTTTCCACTGTTCCGGGCGGTGGCTTCGCCGCGATGAGCGGAACTTCGATGGCGGCGCCGGCCGTCGCCGGGGTGGCTGCGGTTGCCGTCTCGCGTGACCGAGGTATAATGAGGGCCCCGCGCGACGCGAAACGCGCCAGGGACATCTTTGGTGCACTGGTCGGAGCGGCGCGAGGCTGTGGTCTCGGTAGCTTCGACTATGAGGGTTATGGAGTGCCGACGCCATGACGGATGTCTCGCGGTTGGTCATTCAGGACTGGAGACCAGCGGCGGAGCGTGCGCGTGTTTGGCCCGAGGAGGAGCAGCGCGTGCGAGCGCTGCTGCAGGAGATCCCGGGGATGGCGGTACTTTCCCTGAAGCCCGGATCGGGTGTTCTCGAATTCGACACCGAAGTGACCGGCCCCAAGGCCAAGGTCAAGCGTGCGATCGAGCGCCGACTGACACCGTGGAAGGTTTACGATTGGACGATCTACGGCCTCCCGAGCGGGTGACCACTCGGTTCGCGCGTCGATTTCGGATAATTGCGCTCCTTTCGGCGCTGGGTCCGATATCGGGAGGAGCGGCCGTTCTGCTCGCCGCCGCGCCGGTGATGCTTCGGGCCGTCCCGGCCGCCGCGCAGGATTATTCGGCCATGAGCTGCTCTCAGCTCTGGTACGCCGAGAACGCCATCCTGAAACGTCACGGCTTCTGTTTCACCGACCCGCGGGCGGTGAAGCGCTTCGGCAACGACGGCTGCACCATCACCATGGAGAGCCGGGTACCGATGACCGCACGCGAACGCGACGACCGTGCCCTGATCGTGCTGTCGCGCCGGATGAAACTCTGCCGCTGAGCCGGCAGGAGGCGAGGGGAGGCGCCGAATCGGTCGCTTTCGGCCCGTTTCGCCGGCCCCTTTCCCCGGGTCGCCTTTAGACTTGGTTGCGGTCCCTCGCGGAACCGCCTAAGAACCACGCCGTCGAATTCGTCTGTCCGGGATCGGTGGCCAACTCCATGTTCAAGAAGATCCTCATCGCCAACCGTGGCGAGATCGCCTGCCGCGTCATCAAGACCGCCCGCAAGATGGGTATCGCGACGGTGGCGGTCTATTCCGACGCCGACCGTGACGCGGTGCATGTCGAGATGGCCGACGAGGCCGTCCACCTCGGGCCCCCACAGGCCGCCCAGTCCTACCTGCTCGCCGACAAGATCATCGCGGCCTGCAAGGCGACCGGCGCCGAAGCGGTGCATCCGGGCTACGGCTTCCTCTCCGAGCGCGCCTCCTTCTGCCAGGCGCTGAAGGACGAGGGCATCGTCTTCATCGGTCCGAACCCGCGCGCCATCGAGGCGATGGGCGACAAGATCGAATCCAAGAAATTCGCCAACGCCGCCAAGGTGTCGACCGTCCCGGGCTTCCTCGGCGTGATCGAGGACGCCGAGCACGCCGTCAAGATCGCCAACGAGATCGGCTATCCGGTCATGATCAAGGCCTCGGCCGGCGGTGGCGGCAAGGGCATGCGCATCGCCTGGAACGACGCCGAGTGCCGCGAGGGCTTCACCCTGTCGAAGAACGAGGCGGCCGCCTCCTTCGGCGACGATCGCGTCTTCGTCGAGAAGTTCATCGTCGACCCGCGCCACATCGAGATCCAGGTTCTCGGCGACAAGCACGGCAACGTCATCTACCTCGGCGAACGCGAGTGCTCGATCCAGCGTCGTAACCAGAAGGTCATCGAAGAGGCGCCGTCGCCGCTCCTCGACGAGGCGACCCGCAAGAAGATGGGCGAGCAGGCCGTCGCTCTCGCCAAGGCCGTCGACTACGATTCGGCCGGCACCGTCGAGTTCGTCGCCGACCAGAACAAGAACTTCTACTTCCTGGAGATGAACACCCGTCTCCAGGTCGAGCATCCGGTCACCGAGCTGATCACCGGCGTCGACCTCGTCGAGCAGATGATCCGCGTCGCCTACGGCGAGAAACTCGCCATGTCGCAGGCCGACGTGAAGCTCGAAGGCTGGGCGGTCGAGAGCCGCATCTACGCCGAGGATCCGTTCCGCAACTTCCTCCCCTCGATCGGTCGCCTCACCCGCTACCGGCCGCCGGAGGAGGGCACCGACGGCGACATCACGGTGCGCAACGACACCGGCGTCGTCGAGGGCGGCGAGATCTCGATGTACTACGACCCGATGATCGCCAAGCTCGTCACCCATGCGCCCACTCGCCTCGAGGCGATCGAGGCCCAGGCCGACGCGCTCGACGCCTTCGTCATCGACGGCATCCAGCACAACATCCCGTTCCTGACCTCGCTGATGGGCCACGAGCGCTGGAAGAGCGGCAAGCTCTCCACCGGCTTCATCAAGGAGGAGTATCCCGACGGCTTCACCGGCAACGTGCCGCACGCCGAGGACCGCAAGCTCCTCGCCTCCGTCGCCCTGTCGATGGAGATGCTGCGCAAGGACCGCCTCGACGACCTGCCGGGCCGCCTGCGGCCGCACAGCGGCATCCTGCGCGAGGAGTGGGTGGTCAAGGTCGACGGCGAATACGTGCCGGTCACCGTGCCCTCGGGCTTCGTCGGCATGCCGCTCGAGTTCGAGGTGCAGTTCGACGGCGACGTCGAGCCGGCGACCGTTTCGACCCGCTTCCAGCCGGGCGACCTGCTGTGGACCGGCGAGATCGGCACCACCTCGATCACCGTCCAGGTGCGTCCGATCGTCGGCGGCTGGGAGCTGCGCTATCGCGGCGCCACCTCGATCGCCAAGGTCTTCACCCCGCGCACCGCGGCGCTCGACGCGCTGATGCCGTTCAAGGCGCCGCCGGACACCTCCAAGTACCTGCTCTGCCCGATGCCGGGTCTGGTCATCTCGATCGACGTCGCCGAGGGCGAGGAGATCAAGGCCGGTGCCACCCTGGCGGTGGTCGAGGCGATGAAGATGCAGAACGTGCTGCGCGCCGAGCGCGACGCCAAGGTCAAGGCGATCAAGGCCAAGCCCGGCGACAGCCTCGCCGTCGACGCGGTGATCATCGAATTCGAGTGATCGATCCCGGTCCTCGAGCGAGACGAGCGACGGGCGCCTTCGGGCGCCCGTCGTCGTTATATCTGAAGGAAACCCCCACCTACGGTGGGGGGATGGAAGAGTTCT
>CALMYM010000221.1 GCA_937873675.1 uncultured Alphaproteobacteria bacterium
TGGCCGGCAATTTCCTGACCCATGGCGGGGTGGCGCGACGGATGATCCGCTTCGCTTCGTCGATGGTCGGGCACTGGCACGGCGGCCTCGGCCTCGCCGGCGTCATGGCCTGCGCGCTCTTCGCCGCGGTCTCCGGTTCGTCGCCGGCCACCGTGGTGGCGATCGGCTCGATCATCCTGCCGGCGATGGTGAAGCAGGGCTTCCCGACGCGCTTCGGTGCCGGCGTCATCACCACCTCGGGCGCGCTCGGCATCCTGATCCCGCCGTCGATCGTCATGGTCATGTACGCGGTGGCGACCTCGGGCCAGCTGGCGCTGGGACCGGACGGCAAGGTGGTGACGGCGGCCTCGGTCGGCCAGCTGTTCATCGCCGGTGTCATCCCCGGCCTGATGCTGGCCTCGCTGCTCGGCCTCACCACCTTCTACCGGGCCTGGAAGAACGACTATCCGCGACTGCCGAAGGCGTCGTGGCCCGAGCGGTTCAAGGCGCTCTCCGAGAGCTTCTGGGGCCTGTTCCTGATCGTCATCGTCATCGGCGGCATCTACACCGGTGCCTTCACGCCGACCGAAGCCGCGGCGATGAGCGCGGTCTACGCCTTCGTCGTCGCCGTCTTCGTCTACAAGGACATGCGGCTCAGGGACATCGGCAAAGTGTTGCTCGACAGCGCGTCGATGTCGGCGATGCTGCTCTACATCATCACCAACGCGGTGCTGTTCTCCTTCCTGATGACCAGCGAGAACATCCCGCAGGCGATGGCCGGCTGGATGGTCGACCAGGGGCTGGGGTGGATCACCTTCCTGCTCTTCGTCAACGTGCTGCTGCTGCTCGCCGGCAACGTGATGGAGCCGTCGTCGATCGTGCTGATCATGGCGCCGATCCTGTTCCCGGTCGCCGTCCGCCTCGGCATCGATCCGGTGCATTTCGGCATCCTGATCGTCGTCAACATGGAGGTCGGCATGTGCCACCCGCCGGTGGGCCTCAACCTCTACGTGGCGAGCGGCATCACCAAGATGGGCATCACCGAACTGACCATCGCGGTGTGGCCGTGGCTGATGACGATGCTCGGCTTCCTGGTGCTGGTCACCTATTGGCCGGAACTGTCGCTGTTCCTGCCGCGGATGCTCGGCATGCTGTGATCCGCGTCACCGCGGCTCCACACGAAGCGCCGGGGGGAAACCTCCGGCGCTTCGTCGTTTCCGGCGTTCGTGCGTGTGTTCGCCTCCGAAATGTCACAAGGAAACGACCTGCGATTACGACAGGAATTCGCGTATCCGACCGTCGTCGACTTTCTCCGCCGAGGCGGGAAGTCCGCCGCTCCGTCCGCCGGTCTTTTCGCGATTAACCTCAACGACAGTCCGTCGCAGCCAAGCGTCCCCGATTTCTACATGATCGGTATATAAATCCTTTCCGAGAGTATCGAAGTTCCGCGTTGTGGTGAGTGCATGTCGCAGCTCGAACAGGGCCAGTTCACGGCCGGCTTGTGGGACGGCGCCGAAAAGGGCGGACGTCGGCTGCGTTGGACGCTCGAGGTCCTGCAGGCGGGGGCCGTCTTCGTCGACGTGCTGCTGATCGTCGCCACCGCGCTCGCCACCCGCCTGATCTACCGCGACGAAGGGCCCGTCGACTGGGCCTATCTCCAGGGGACCGTGTACATCGGCGTCCTGTCGGCGATCCTGTTCGTCGGCTTCCTGGCGGCGCGGCGCGGCTATGCGGTCGCGGCGCTGTCGAGCCTGCAGCGCCAGACGGTGCTGGTGGCGCAGGCGTGGATCTTCACCTTCTTCTGGCTCGGCTGGATCGCCTTCCTCACCAAGGTGACGGAGAGCTATTCGCGCGGCGCGGTGTCGATCTGGTTCTTCCTCGGCTTCGCCACGCTGTTCGCCTTCCACGTCTTCGGTGCACGCTGGCTGGCGCATCGCTTCGCCCGCGGCGACGTCTCGGTGCGCCGGGTGGCGGTGGTGGCGGTGGCCGACGACGCCGGGCTCGAACGCATCGGCCATCGTCTGGCGACGCGCGGCATCGAGGTCGTGACCATGACGGCGATCTCGCCGACCCGCATCGGGCGCACCGGCTTCCTCGGCGCGGCGCGTACCGCGGTCGGCAACGTCCGGCAGGCGCTGGCGGCACGCAAGCTCGACGCGGTCTATCTCTTCCTGTCGTGGCGCGAGCGCCGTCACATCGAGGAACTGAAGGCGGCGATGGCGCCGTTGCCGGTGCCGGTCTATCTCTTCGCCGATCGCGAGATCGAGCGGCTCATCGCCCGCGGGCGCGAGCAGGTCGGCGATCTCGTCGGCTTCGAGCTGCAGCGCGCGCCGCTGTCCCGTTTCGATCGGGCGATGAAGCGGACGCTCGACATCGTCGTCGCCACCACCGGCCTCGTCGTGCTGTCGCCGCTGCTGCTGCTCACCGCGCTCGGCATCCTCGTCGAGACCGGGCGGCCGGTGTTCTTCCGCCAGAAGCGCAAGGGCTTCGGGGCACGGCCCTTCACCATCCTCAAGTTCCGCTCGATGACGGTGCAGGAGAACGGGCCGCAGGTCACCCAGGCGACGAAGAACGACGCCCGCGTCACCCGTCTCGGCCGCGTGCTGCGCCGCACCTCGATCGACGAGTTGCCGCAGCTCTTCAACGTGCTTTCCGGCGACATGTCGATCGTCGGGCCGCGTCCGCACGCCGTCGCTCACGACGATCTCTACGACGGGCTGATCGCGTCCTACGCCTTCCGCCAGCACGTCAAGCCGGGCATCACCGGTTGGGCGCAGGTCAACGGCTGGCGCGGCGAGACGCGCGAGGTCGACCAGATGAAGGCGCGGGTCGAGCACGACATCTGGTACATCAACAACTGGTCGCTGTGGCTCGACGTGAAGGTCATCGCCAGGACAGCGGCGAAGGTGTTCTTCGACGATCAGGCCTATTGAACCACGGGTGGGGACCCGGATGCGGCCGGTGCGGGGGCGACCTCGCGCCGGCCGTGGTGTTTTCGGGGTCTCAGCCCTTCGCCTTCGGGTCGTAGGCGAGGATCGGGGCGAGCCAGCGCTCCGCCGTCGCCATGTCCCAGCCCTTGCGGGTGGCGTAGTCGGCGACCTGATCCTTCTCGATCTTGCCGACGCCGAAGTAGTGCGCCTGCGGGTGCGAGAAGTAGAGGCCGGAGACGGACGCCGCCGGGAACATGGCGTAGCTCTCGGTCAGCTCGATGCCGGCGCGATGCGACGGGTCGAGCAGCTTCCAGAGCGTCGCCTTCTCGGTGTGGTCGGGCTGGGCCGGATAGCCCGGGGCCGGGCGGATGCCGACGTAGCGCTCGGCGATGAGATCCTCGGGCGAGAGCGCCTCGTCGGCGGCGTAGCCCCACAGTTCCTTGCGCACCTTCGCATGCAGCCACTCGGCGAAGGCCTCGGCGAGACGATCGGCAAGCGCCTGGGAGAGGATCTTCGAATAGTCGTCGTTGGCCCGCGCATAGCGATCGGCGATCTCGGCCTCGCCGATGCCGGCGGTGACCGCGAAAACGCCGACCCAATCGTCGCTGCCCTTCGGCGCCACGAATGAGGCGAGCGGCAGATTGGCGCGTTCCGATCCCGAGCGACCCATCTGCTGGCGCAGGGTATGGAGGCGGAGGAGCTCGTAGTGGCGGCCGGCGTCGGAGAACAGGACGATGTCGTCGCCCGTCGCGTTGGCCGGCCAGAAGCCGACGACGCCCTTGGCGGAGAGCGAACCCTCGGCGATCAGCTTCGACAGCATGGCGCGGGCGTCGGCGTAGAGCGCCTTCGCCGCCGGGCCGACCTTGGCGTCCTCGAGGATCGCCGGCCAGCGGCCGATCAGTTCCCAGGTGGCGAAGAACGGCGTCCAGTCGATGAAGGGCACCAGCTCTTCGATCGACACGTCCACGGTGCGCACGCCGAGGAACGACGGCTTCACCGGCGAGTGCTTCACGAAGTCGGGGCGGAAGGCGCCGGCACGGGCGGCGGCGAGATCGACGCGCGCCTTCTCGGCGCGGCCACGGGCGTGGGCCTCGCGGGTCGCGGCGTAGTCGGCGGCGTAGGCGGCGGCCGCTTCGGCCTTGCCGGATCCCAGGAGCGAGGAGGCGACGCCGACGGCGCGGCTGGCGTCGACCACATAGACCGCCTGACCGCGGTCGTAGGCCGGATCGATCTTCACCGCGGTGTGGACGCGGCTCGTCGTCGCGCCGCCGATCAGCAGCGGCACGTCGAAGCCCTGGCGTTCCATCTCGCTCGCCAGATGCACCATCTCGTCGAGCGACGGGGTGATGAGGCCGGAGAGACCGATGATGTCGGCCTTCTCCTCGCGGGCGCGGTCGAGGATCTTCTGCGCCGGCACCATGACGCCGAGGTCGACGACGTCGAAGTTGTTGCAGGCGAGGACGACGCCGACGATGTTCTTGCCGATGTCGTGGACGTCGCCCTTGACCGTGGCGAGGACGATCTTGCCGGCCGAGGTCGGACCGCTCGCGCCGGTCGCCGCCTTCTCGGCGTCCATCCAGGGCATCAGCACGGCGACCGCCTGCTTCATGACGCGGGCCGACTTCACCACCTGCGGCAGGAACATCTTGCCGGCGCCGAACAGGTCGCCGACGACGTTCATGC
>CALMYM010000222.1 GCA_937873675.1 uncultured Alphaproteobacteria bacterium
TGGTCCGGGGGGGGGGGCCCGGAGAACACCGCCGCGGCACTCGGCTGGATCTCGCCCCGCCTCGGTCGCGACGCCGCGTGGAACGAGCCCCGCCCCCTCCCCGCCCACGGCCGCTTCGCCGCCGCCTGTCACGCCGCCGACGGCCCGCTCGCCCTCCTCACCTTCTACCGCTCCTTCGTCACCGCCGCCGACACCGCGCCGATCGAGGCGCTGTCGCAGGCGCTCGCGGCGCGCGGCTTCGCGGTGCGCGCCGAATTCGTCACTTCGCTGAAGGACGCCCGCGTCGTCGACGGCCTCGGCCGGCTGATCGACGAGCTCGCCCCGGCCATCGTCGTCAACACCACCGCCTTCTCCGCCCGCCTCGACGACGGCTCGTCGGTGCTGGAGCGCGCCGGGGTGCCCGTCCTCCAGGCGGTGCTCGCCACCTGCGAAAAGCCGGCCTGGGAGGCGTCCTCCCGCGGCCTCGGCGCGAGCGATCTCGCCATGAACCTGGTGCTCCCCGAGATCGACGGCCGCATCGCGACGCGGGCGATCTCGTTCAAGGGTCGCGAGGAGCGCTCCGAAGCGCATCAGTTCGCCCGCGCCGTCCACGTCGCCGATCCGGACGGGATCGCGGCCGTCGCCGACCTCGCCCGCGCCTGGGCCGATCTCGCCGCCGAGCCTCGGGCCTCCCGCCGTCTCGGTCTCGTCGTCTCCGACTACCCGGCCAAGGGCGGACGCACCGCCTACGCCGTCGGCCTCGACACCCCCGCCAGCCTCGTCGCCATCGCCGAGGACCTGCGCGACGCGGGCTATGCGGTGGGCGAGGTTCCCGATGCGGATACCGCGATGCGGGCCTTGGAGGGGCGGGACGTGGGGTGCGGCCCGGTAGGGTGCGAAGAGCGAAGCGAATTGCACCGTCCGAGCCTCCGGGAAACCGATGCGCTCGACGCCCGGCACCTCTCCACCGAAACCGTCGCGCCTCCGAGCCCCCCCTCCCTGTCCCTCCCCCTCCATGGGGGAGGGAACGATGGGGCGAGGACGATCGCATCGCCGACGTCCGAGACCGCGGCAACGGCCGCAGAGCATCGTGAAGACGTGGCCGCCGAAACACGACCGAGGCGAGCCTCGACATCCGAGCAGCCTCGAATGCAGGCATCCGAAGCGCCATCTCCCCGCGCCACGCCCATCTCCTCCCCCCTCGAGGGGGAGGGCCACGGAGGGGGGGCTGGGCGCCACCACGGCCACGAGCGTGACTCGTCGAACTCCGAGGTCCCCCGCGACGCAGACGGTGCAATTCGCTCGCGTTCTTCGCACCCTACGGCCACCTCCCCCACCCTCCCCCTCGCCACCTACCGCGCCCGCTTCGCCGCCCTCCCCGAGCCCTTCCGCGCCTCCGTCCTCGCCGCCTGGGGCGATCCCGCATCCGACCCCGACGTCGTCGACGACGCCTTCCGCTTCGCCGCGCTCGATCTCGGGGCTCTGACCGTCGCCGTCCAGCCCGATCGCGGCCGGCGCGATGTCCGCAAGGCCGAGTACCACGACACCTCGATCCCGCCGCGCCACGGCTACGTCGCCTTCTATCTGTGGCTGCGCGAGGTCTTGCGTATCGACGCGATGATCCACCTCGGCACCCACGGCACGCTCGAATGGCTGCCGGGCAAGGCCGCCGCGCCCTCACCCGCCTGCGCGCCGGCCGCCGTCCTCGGCGCGATCCCGGTGGTCTACCCCTTCGTCGTCAACAACCCCGGCGAAGCGGCGCAGGCCAAGCGGCGCATCGCCGCCGTCACCGTCGGCCACATGACGCCGCCGCTCGCCCGCGCCGGCTCGCATGGCGCGGCGGCGGAGATCGAGGCGCTGCTCGACGAGTTCAGCCAGGCCCAGACGCTCGACGCCCGCCGGGCGCGGATGCTCGCCGCGACCATTCTGGAAAAGGCCCGCGACACCGGCCTCGCCGCCGAGAGCGGCATCGCCGACGATGCCGACGAGGCCGAGGCACTGACCAAGCTCGACGCCTGGCTCTGCGACCTCAAGGACGCCCGCATCGGCGACGGCCTCCACGTCTTCGCCCGCCCGCTCGCCCCGACGCTCCGCGCCGCCTCGATCGAGGCGCTGTCCGAGGGGCAGAGCGCGGAAGCGATCGCCGACCTCGACGTCCGCCTCGCGGCCTGCGCCGAGGCCGAGCGACGCGGCCTGATCGCCGCCCTCGACGGCCGCTTCCTCGCCCCCGGCCCGGCCGGTGCGCCGTCGCGCGGGCGGCTCGACGTGCTGCCCACGGGGCGCAATCTCTACGCCGTCGACCCCCGCGGCGTGCCGACCCGCACCGCCTGGGAGATCGGCAAGCGCACCGCCGACGAGGTGATCGCCACCTACGTCCAGGATCACGGCGACTGGCCGCGCCGCATCGTCCTCGACCTCTGGGGCTCGGCGACCATGCGCACCGGCGGCGACGACCTGGCGCAAGCCTTCGCCCTGATGGGCGTACGCCCGGTGTGGGATGCCGCCACCGCCCGCGTCTCCGGCTTCGAGATCCAGGTGCCGGCGAAGCTCGGCCGGCCGCGGGTCGACGTGACGCTGCGCGTCTCCGGCCTCTTCCGCGACGTCTTCCCGGCGCAGATCGCCCTCTTCGACGAGGCGGTGCGCACCGTCGCCGCCCTCGACGAGACCGACGAAGACAATCCACTGGCCGAAGCCCGCCGCGCCGGCGCGACCGACGACGCCGACGCCTTCCGCATCTTCGGCACCGCGCCGGGCGCCTACGGCGTCGGCCTCTCCACCACCGTCGCCACCGGCGCCTGGGAGAGCCGCGACGAGCTGGGCGCGCAGTATCTCGCCGCCTCGGCTCACGCCTATGGCCGCGACGCCGAGGGTGTCGCCGCGCCCGCCGCTTTCGCCGCCCGCGTCGCCGGGGCCGACGCCTTCGTCCATGTCCAGGACACCGCCGAACAGGACGTGCTCGATTCCGACGCCTTCGCCGAGCACGAGGGCGGTTTCGCCGCCGCCGCCGCCCGCCTCGGCAATCGGCCGGCGCTCTACCACGCCGACACGACGCGGACGTCGCACTCCAAGGTCCGCACGCTCGCCCAGGAGATCCAGCGGGTCGTCCGATCGCGAGCGACCAATCCACGTTGGCTCGAAGGGCAGATGCGCCACGGCCATCGCGGCGCGGCGGAGATCGCCGAGACCGTCGGCAATCTCCTCGGCTTCGCCGCGACCACCGACGAGGTGGCGCCGACCGCCTTCGATCTGGTATTCGACGCCACCCTCGGCGACGACCGGGTGCGCGACTTCATGGTCGCGTCGAACCCGAACGCCGCCGCGGCGACCGCACGCGCCTTCGACGAGGCGATCCGGCGCGGTCTGTGGATGACCCGGCGCAATTCCGTGGCGGGCCGCATCGCCGAAACCCTGGAGGCGGGACGATGAGCGGATCCGACAAGCCGAATCCCGATCTGGTCAAGGGCTGGTGCCCGGGCGCGCGGCGACCGATGGAGACCGGCGACGGCCTGTTGGTCAGGCTGCGCATCACCGCCGGCATCGTCTCGGCCGACCTCGCCGGCGAGATCGCCGCTCTCTCCCGCCGCTACGGCAACGAGCTGATCGACCTCTCCCAGCGCGCCAATCTGCAGATCCGCGGCGTCGAGGCCGAGAACCTCGACGAACTCCTCGGCCATCTCGACCGGCTCGGCATCCTCGATCCCTCGGCCGAGGCGGAAGCGGTGCGCAACATCGTCCCCTCGCCGCTCGCCGGCCTCGATCCGACGGCGGCGATCGACGGACGCGCCTTGGCGAGCGCCCTCGAGGCGCGGCTCGCCGGCGATCCCACGCTCTTCGCCCTGCCCGGCAAGTTCGGCTTCGTCGTCGACGACGGTGGCCGCTTCTCGCTCGACGACGTCGCCGTCGACGTGAAGCTCACCGGCATCCGTACCACCGAGGGAGCGCGCGTCATCGTCGCCGTCGCCACCGCCCCGGCGCACTGGCAGCCGATCGCGGTGGTGACGCCCGGGGAGGCGCCCGAACGCGCCGCCGATCTCGCCCGCGCCGTCATCGCGCTGCGCGCCGACCGGCCCGACGCGCCGCGCCGGATGCACGAGATCGTGGCACGGACCGGCATCGCCGCGCTGTTCCGCGCGGCCGGCTTCGGCGAGATGTCGGCCGAGGTGGCGAGCCTGCGCCCGCGTCGCTGCGGCGCCGAGACGGTGCTCGGCGATCACACCCACGACGACGGCGCCTACATCGGCATCGGCGCGCCCTTCGGCCGCTTCACCGCCGATCAGATGGCGCTCCTCGGCGAACTCGCCGGCGAGCGGGCGGCGGGCGAGATTCGGCTGACGCCGTGGCGCGCCGTGCTCGTCCCCGGCGTCAAATCGGAGAAGATGCCGCGCATCCGCCCGTGGATCGCCGCGGCGCGCTTCGTCTTCTCCCCCGACGATCCTCGCCTCGCCGTCGTCACCTGCGCCGGCTCGACCGGCTGCCGCAACGCCACCACCGACACCCGCGCCGACGCCGAGCATCTGGCGGCCGTCGCCCGCCGCTTCGCCCGCGCCGGCACGGTGCTGCACGTCTCCGGCTGCGAAAAGGGCTGCGCCCACCCGGGCCCGGCGCCCTTCACCCTGACGGCGCGCGCCGGCGCCTACGATCTCGTCCGCGACGGCCGCCCCTGGGATCGGCCGGCGATCGAACATCTCACCCTCGAGGAGGCCGCGGCCACCCTCGCCGACTACGCGCCGCTGTGACGCCGGAGAACCGCATGGGCGACGCCCCGACCCGACACGACTACATCCGCGACGGAGCCGCCATCTACGAGCGCTCCTTCCGCATCATCCGCGCCGAGGCCGACCTCGCCCGTTTCACCACGCCGGTCGAGGAGCGCACCGCTGTTCGCATCATCCACGCCTGCGGCATGGTCGAGGTCGCCGCCGACATCCTCTTCGCCCCCGGCGCCTGCGAAGCCGCGGAAGCCGCTCTGAAGGCTGGCGCGCCGATCCTCTGCGACGCCGAGATGGTGGCGCGCGGCGTCACCCGCGCGCGTCTGCCGGCGGCGAACGAAGTGATCTGCACCCTGCAGGACCCGCGCGTCCCGGCGCTCGCGGCGGAGATGGGCACCACCCGTTCGGCCGCGGCGATGGCGCTGTGGAAGCCGCACCTGAAGGGCGCGGTCGTCGCCATCGGCAATGCCCCGACCTCGCTGTTCCGGCTTCTGGAGATGTTCGACGAGGGTTGCGACATGCCCGCCGCGGTGATCGGCATGCCGGTCGGCTTCGTCGGCGCGGCGGAATCGAAGGAGGCGCTGGTCGAAGACGGCCGCGCGCCGTGGCTGGTGGTGCGCGGCCGCAAGGGCGGCTCGGCGATGACGGCGGCGGCGATCAACGCACTCGCCAGCGCGAAGGAATGACGTCGATGACCAAGGGAACCTTCCACGGCGTCGGCCTCGGCCCCGGCGACCCCGAACTCCTCACGGTGAAGGCGGTGCGCCTGATCGAGGACTGCGGGGCGCTCGCCTATTTCGCCAAGGCGGGACGGCGCGGCAACGCCCGCACCATCGTCGACCGCTGGGGGCCGGAGGGGCTGCCGGGGCTGCCGCTCTGGTACCCGATGACCACCGAGGCGCATTTCGGCGACGACGCCTACGTCGACGCGCTGCGCGGCTTCTACGAGGAGAGCGTCGCCCGCATCGCCGCGGTGCTCGACGAGGGCCGCGACGTGGTGCTCGCCTGCGAAGGCGACCCGATGTTCTACGGCTCCTTCATGCATCTCTACGTGCGCCTGAAGGATCGTTACCCGACGAAGATCACCCCCGGCGTCACCGGCATGGCCGGCTGCTGGGGCGCGGCCGGGCTGCCGATGACCTGGGGCGACGACGTGCTGACCGTCGTCCCCGGCACGCTCGACGAGGACGCCCTCGTCGAGAAACTCGGCGGCACCGATGCCGCCGTCATCATGAAGCTCGGCTCGAACTTCGCGAAGGTGCGCCGCGCCATCGAACGCGCCGGCCTCCTCGATCGGGCGACCTACGTCGAGCGCGGCACGATGGCCGGCGAGCGCGTCGCGCCGCTCGCCGAGATCGGCGAATGCGGTGCGCCCTATTTCTCGCTGATCCTGATCCCCGGCGAAGGACGGCGGCCATGAGCGGAGCGGACGCGGGCTGGCTGAGGGTGATCGGCACCGGTCCCGGTCCCGATCGCTGGATGACGCCGGAGACGGCGGCGATCCTCGCCGAGGCCACGGATCTCGTCGGCTATCTGCCCTATGTCGCCCGCTGCCCCGAACGCCCCGGCCAGATCCGCCACGCCTCCGACAACCGCGTCGAACTCGACCGGGCCCGCCACGCCCTCGAGATGACGGCGGCGGGGCGACGCGTCGCGGTGGTCTCGGGCGGCGATCCCGGCGTCTTCGCCATGGCGGCGGCGGTGATGGAGGCGATCGACCTCGGCCCGGCCGCCTGGCGGGCACTCGACGTCACCGTCCTCCCCGGCGTCTCGGCGATGCAGGCGGCGGCCGCCCGTCTCGGCGCGCCGCTCGGCGCGGATTTCTGCGCCATCTCGCTCTCCGACAATCTGAAGCCCTGGGAGGTCGTCGCCCGGCGGCTGGAGGCGGCGGCGACGGTCGATTTCGTCATCGCCTTCTACAATCCCGCCTCGAAGGCGCGGCCGAAGCAGATCTTCGACGCCTTCGCACTGTTGCGCGGGGTGAAGGCGCCGGAGACGGTGGTGGTCTTCGCCCGCGCCGTCGGCCGTCCCGACGAACGCGTCGTGGTGACGACCCTCGCCGACGCCGACCCCGGCCTCGTCGACATGGCGACCTGCGTCATCATCGGCAATTCGGCGACCCGGCGGATCGAGCGTGCCGAGGGCCGCGAGCCCTGGGTCTACTCGCCGCGATCGGTGGTGGACTGAGGACCCGGCGTCGGGGCATGCTCGGGAAGAGCCCTCTGTGGTGGTGAACCACATTGCCGGATGCCGGCACGGGTGAAATCCTCGACGCTCCGAACCGAGGGAGGACGGCCATGGTCCTGCGTTCCACCCTACTCGCTGCTCTCTTCGCCCTCGCCCTGCCCTTCACCGCTCCGGCCTCGGCCGGGGATCTCACCCCTCTCGCCGAGAAGGCCGAGAAGGCGCTCGCCGCCGGCAAGGCGGGTGCCGCGGTCGATGCGCTCGATGCGGCGCTCGACGTGGTGTGGAAGGCGACGCCGCTCACCTTCCGAAAGGCGCTGTTCGTCTCCGAACCGCCGACCGGCTTCGGCGCCTATGTCGAGCGCCCCGACGCCGTCTTCGCCCCCGGCCAGCCGCTGCTCGTCTATGCAGAACCGATCGGCTTCGAATGGAAACAGGTCGACGGGCTCTTCACCTGCGATCTGATCATCGACGTGGCGCTGCGCGATCCGGCCGGCAAGGTGCTGTTCGAGAAGCGCGAGATCGGCCACATGGCGCTGAAGAGCCACGCCCGGAACCACGAGTTCATGATGAAACTCGACCTCAACCTGCGGGGCCTCCCGGTCGGCGATTACGTCCTCGACGGCATCATGCGCGACGAGGTCTCGAAGAAGTGGGGCTCGTTCTCCCTGCCGTTCACCGTGAAGGGGTGAGCCGCGCGGCACGGTCGTAGGTCGTTCCGGTCGTAGGGTGCAAAGAGCGAAGCGAATTGCACCGGCGACGATGCGGGGAACTTCCCCGCGCACCGCGTGCACCGCCGGTGGAATTCGCCTGCGGCTCTTTCCACCCTACGAACCACGCCCCGAAACGCGAAACGGCGGCCCGAGGGCCGCCGTCCGTGTCTCGTGAGCGCTCGCGTGCCGATCAGCCCTTGAGGATGCCGAGTCCCGCGTAACGCGCCGCGTCGCCGAGCTGCTCTTCGATGCGGAGCAGCTGGTTGTACTTGGCGAGCCGGTCGGAACGGGCGAGCGAGCCGGTCTTGATC
>CALMYM010000223.1 GCA_937873675.1 uncultured Alphaproteobacteria bacterium
GGAATTCTCAATCTCTCCCCGTCCGCCGGAAGGGACCGGGGGACCAAGCCGCACCGGGTGCGGCGCGGGTCCGGCGCGGCGAGAGAGCCTCTCGCCGGACCGATCAGCCGTCTCGGGGCGTCCCCGATTCGGGCGCGACGGCGCCGGAGAGGTCGATGTTCGCCGCCTCCTCGGCCACCAGTTCCTTCTTGGACAGCTTGCCGACCATGGTCTTCGGCAAGGCGTCGCGGATCTCGATCTCGCGCGGCATCTCGATCTTGGAGAGCCAGTCGCCGAGGAAGGCGTGGAGGTCGTCGGGCGTCGCCGACTGGCCGGCGCGCAGCTTGACGAAGGCCTTGGGCGCCTGACCGCGGTACTTGTCGGGCACGCCGATGACCGTCACCTCCTCGACCGCGGGGTGATGGTTGAGGGCTTCCTCGATGGCGCGCGGATAGACGTTGTAGCCGCCGCAGATGATGATGTCCTTGATGCGGTCGACGAGGAAGACGTAGCCGTCTTCGTCGCGGTAGCCGATGTCGCCGGTCCTCAGCCAACCGGCGTGGAACTGCTCGGCGGTCTCGCCGGGGCGCTTCCAGTAGCCGCGCATGACCTGCGGACCCTTGACGCAGACCTCACCCTTCTCGCCCGTCGCCATCTCCGCTTCGCAGGTGACCGGGGTGCGGATCGACAGGGTGGTGTCGGGCAGGGCGAGACCGATCGAGCCGGCCTTGACCACGCCGTCGACGGGATTGCAGGTGACCACCGGCGAGGCCTCGGTGAGGCCGTAGCCCTCGACCAGCTTGCAGCCGGTGAGCGCCTCGAAGCGGGTGCGCACCTCGACCGGCAGCGGCGCGCCGCCGGAGATGCAGATCTGCACCGAAGAGAGATCGCGCCCGCCCTTCTCGGCGGCGGAGTTGATGGCGGTGTAGATGGTCGGCACGCCGGGGAAGATCGACGGCTTCTGCTTCTCGATGACGTCCATCACCTGCGCCAGCTCGAAGCGCGGCAGCAGGATCAGCTCGGCGCCGAGGCGCAGGCCGAAGTTCTGCACCACCGTCATGGCGAAGACGTGGAACAGCGGCAGCACGCCGAGCATCTTCGGCCGCTCGCCGAGGAACCGCTCCGGCACCCACCGGACGATCTGTTCGGCGTTGGCGGTGATGTTGGCGTGGGTGAGCATCGCGCCCTTGGGCCCGCCGGTGGCGCCGCCGGTGTACTGGAGCACCGCGATGTCGTTCTCGGGGTCGACCTTCATCGCGGGGAGCGTCTCGCACTTCGAGGTCAGCTCGGCGAAGGTGACGTGGCGACCGTCGGCGGGGATCTTCGAGCGCTCCTTGCCCTTGAACAGGGTGAAGAGCACCCGCTTCACGGGCGGCAGGATGCCGGCCATCGGACAGACGACCACCTTCTCCAGCGCCGACTTGCCGAGAAGGCCGGCGACCTTCGGGTACATGACCTCGAGGTCGAGGGTCACCATGATGGTGGTGCCGGCGTCGTCGATCTGGTGCTTCAGCTCGCGCTCGACGTAGAGCGGGTTGAAGTTGACGACGATGCCGCCGGCCTTGAGCACGGCGAACCAGCAGATGACGTAATAGGGCGTGTTGGGCAGGCACAGGCCGACGCGAGTGCCCTTCTCGACGCCGAGGCGGCGGAAGCCGGCGGCAGCGCGATCGATCAGATCGCCGACCTCGCGGTAGGTCCACTTCGCGCCGAGAAAATCGATGCACGGCCGTTCGGGCCAGCGGGAGACCGCCGCCTCGATGATGCCCGTCGCCGGACCCGTCGCCACCGCCATGGTTTCCTCCAACCCGTTCGCGTCGGTCGCCCACTCCGAGAGCGGTCGCCGCGGGAATTCTCGTCGAGTAGGTCGTGACGGCGGCGCCTCGCCGACGTCGAATTCGTGGGTGGGGAGGAGCGCTCGGGACCGCCCACGGGGCACCGCGTCTCGACCGAGACCGCAGCACCACTTCCCCACCTCTCACCACCCTCGCGGCGGGTGGTTCAACCGAGAGCGCCGATCAGCTTCATGGCGACGCCGAGCGACCCGGCGACCTTGATCTTGCCGAGCGTGTAACCGAGCATCGGGTCGAGCTTGCCATCGAGCAGCTTCAGGAGATTGTCCTGGGTGATCTTGATCGTGCAGTCCGGCGGCACGTCGATGTCGGCGACCAGCTTCGCCGGCGCACTGCGCGCATCGAGGATCTCGGACCCGTCGTCGCCGAGATCGAACTTCACCACCGCACCGACGCGGGAGAGCGCCGGTAGAACCGATTCGAGTTTGGCTTCCAGGACGTCACTGGCCACGATGATATCCCTCGCTGCGGAGCCTTCCGGGGAACGACGGAGGACTCTCTCTCATACCTTTCCCAATACGTCAATATAATTCCCAATCAGTCAGCATCAAGGCGGCGGCGCAGCGTTTTCGCGCGGTTCCGGGCCGCGTTTCGTCCCGCCTTCGCCCCGGTGACGGGGGCGAATCCCCTTCGCGTCGAAAATGGTCTAGACGGGTGGTGTCGACCGTCGTGTGACGGGCCGTCGAATCGGTTCGAGAGGCTTCCGCCGTGCCCCTGCGCATCGCCACCTTCAACGTCGAGAACCTGCTCCGGCGCTTCACTCCGGAACGCGACAAGCGGACCGGCGTGTGGGTGCCGGATCCGGCGGTCGGGCTCTTCGAGCACGCCTCGGAGGCGGAGGGGCGGCTGATCGAGAAGGCCTTCCAGGTCGCCGTCTCCGACGATCAGCGGCAGATGACGGCGCAGGCGATCCGCGACTGCGACGCCGACGTGCTGTGCCTGCAGGAGGTCGACGGGCTCGAGGTGCTGCGCTGGTTCCACGACCGCTACCTGAGGCAGGCGATCGACGAGCCCTACGAACATTTCGCCCTGCTCGAGGGCAACGATCGGCGCGGCATCGACGTGGCGGCGATGAGCCGGCGCGGCTTCCCGATCCGGGTGATGTCGAACGCCTCGCTGACCTATCGCGATCTCGGCCTCTACAGCGACGATGTCAGGCGCTGGGGGGCGGAGCTCGACGACCGGGTGTTCAAGCGCGACGCGCTCGAGGTCGAGGTCGAGACGCCGGCCGGGCCGCTGACCATCTGGGTCTGCCATTTCAAGTCGATGAGAGAGGGGCGCGAGCGCACCATGGGCATTCGACGCGCCGAGGCTCACGCGGTGCGCCGGCTGGTCGAGCGCAAGTTCGGCGACCGCACCGACAAGGCCGACTGGATGATCGTCGGCGACCTCAACGACTATCGCGACAAGATCCGGCTGGAGCGGCTCGGCGACGGGCGGCTGGCGGGGCGTCACGAACGGGTGGAAGCGACCGGGCTCGATCCGCTCCACGCCGACCACTTCGCCACCGACCTGATCGAGCGGCTCGATCCGGAGGAGCGGTGGACCCACTTCTACCCGGAGGAGCGCGAACTCTCGGCCCTCGACCATCTCTTCGTCTCGCCGTCGCTCGCCCGCGCCAATCACCGGGTGCGGCCGTCGGTGATCCGCGCCGGCCTGCCCCATCGGGTGCCGCTCGACCGGATGTCGCCGCCGCAGGCGCCGATCCCACGCTATCCGCGCGTCGGCTTCGACCGGCCCAAGGCGTCCGATCACTGCCCGGTGGCGGTGTCGCTGCGCCTGTCGAGCGAGGTGACGCGATGAGCCCGGTCGGCGAGACGGGGCGGCGGGCGGAGCGCATCGACCTCACCGTCGGTCGGCCGCTCGATCTCGACGGCGAACGGCGCCGGGCGGTCGAGGACCACTTCGCGACGATGACCGCCGCCAATCCGGCGCTGTGGAACGGTCCGTTCTTCCTGTTCGAAGATGCCGGCTTCGACGGCGACATCTTTCGCGCCACGGCGCGGCCGACCGACTACGCCACCTTCCTCGAATGGCGCGGGCGCGGCTTTCCCGGCGACACCCACACCCACATCTTTCCCGTCCCGGCGCTGACCACCGCCGACCGGCGGCTGCTCGTCGGGGTGATGGGGCGGACGACCGCCAACGCCGGTCTCGCCTATCCGCCGTCGGGGTCGTTCGACCATCTCGACATCGTCGGCGATCGGCTCGACCCGGTCGCCAACATGGTGCGGGAACTGGCCGAGGAGGTCGGGATCGACGCCGGCGGGTTCGCGCCCGATCCCGGCTTCACGGTGATCGCCTCGGGGCCGCGACGGCTGGCTCTGGTCAAGCGCTGGCGCACGCCGCGCGTCGCGGCCGATCTGGCGACGGCGATCGCCGAACATCTCGGCCGCGAGCACGATCCCGAACTCGGCGGTTTCGACTTCGTCGCCTTCGATCGGCGGCTCGAGGCGAACCGCACCGTCGGTTACGTCAACACTCTGTTGGGGCTGCTCGAGGCGAGTGCCTGACCGACCCGGCGAAGCGGTATCGCTCGTCCGGGCGCGGGGCTATCATCCGGCGCCGAATCCCGATCCAGAGAGCACCGGAGCGATCCCCCATGAAGCGCCGTTACGTCGTCCTCGACGTCTTCACCGACCGGCCGCTCGCGGGCAACCCGCTCGCCGTGGTGCTCGATGCGGAAGACCTCGACACGGCGGCGATGCAGCGCATCGCCCGTGAGTTCAACCTCTCCGAGACGGTGTTCGTGCGCCGCGCCGTCCATCCGGCCCACTCGGCCGAGGTGCGGATCTTCACCCCCGGCACCGAACTGCCCTTCGCCGGCCATCCGACGGTGGGCACCGCCGCGCTCCTCGCCGAGGAACGCTTCGGCGACGTCGACACCGCGATCGACGCGGTGGTGGTGCTCGAGGAGAAGGTCGGGGTGGTGCGCGCCGCCGTCCGGCTCGACCCGAAGCGGCCGACCTTCGCCGAATTCGACGCGCCGCGGCTGCCGAAGCCGGTCGCCGTCGAGTTGCCGTCGAAGGGGGCGATCGCCGACGCCCTCGGCCTCGACGCCACCGAAATCGGCTTCGAGAACCACGTGCCGTCCGCCTTCGAGGCCGGGGTGCCCTTCGCCTTCGTTCCGGTCGCCGATCTCGCGGCGATCCGGCGGGCACGGCTCGACGTCGCGACCTGGAAGCGGGCCTGCGGCACGGCCCCTGCCCTGCCGGTCTACGTCTACTGCCGCGAGACCATCCACCACGACTCGACCTTCCACGCCCGCATGTTCGACGTCGGTTTCGGCATCGTCGAGGATCCGGCGACGGGATCGGCGGCGGCGGCCTTCGCCGGGGTGATCACCCGGTTCGATCTGCCGACCAAGGGCGGCCACCCGCACTGCATCGAGCAGGGCTTCGAGATGGGGCGGCCGAGCCTGATCGATCTGACGCTCGAGATCGACGGCAAGGAACTGGTGGCGGTCCGCATCGGCGGGTCGGCGGTGCGCGTCGCCGAAGGCACGATCGACGTGTCGCGCGCCACCGCGGCCAACGACTGAGCCACGGCGCGACACTCCCGCCTTTTTTCCGATTCTCGCTCCACGCTCCGATCGCGGCGCGGCGGTCGAGTTCGTACTCCTGTACGTTCGTCCGATGCGCAATTCCAGTCGTTCGGTGCCGAAGAGGCGATGGTACGAGACACGCTTCTTGTGCTCTTGGGGTGAATACCATTGTCGAAAATAACAGTCCGACAAACATTGAACCAATATTACTCTACGTCATTCCAGATATCCGAGAAATTCTGAAACAACACTGAGATGACGTTGCGTCACTCAACGAAGCCTTAACCCATCGGTTGCAATTTGGAAACAGTTTCTAGCAGTTGGATCACCAGATGCAGCGCCTCACCGTTTCCGAACGTCTGACCTTGGCGGTCCTTCCGCCGCTCGCCCTCTTCGCCGCCCTGCTCGTGGCCTTCGTCGCGGACCGCCGCGCCGAATTTTCCCATTCGTCGACCGTCGTCGGTTATGCGGAGACGACCCGCGCGATCTCCGATCTGATCCACGAACTGCAACGTGAGCGCGGCGCCTCGGTCGGCGTCGTCGCCTCCAAGCGGCAGAAGCCGGAAGCGATCACGCTGCTCGAGGCTCAACGCGAGCGCACGAACACGGCGCTCGCCGCCTATCGCGCCCTGCGCGCCGAGAAGCGCTTCGACGCAGCGGCGCGCTTCGAGGCGACCCTGGCGACGGCGGAGGCCGATCTGGCGCGGATCGCGACCGAACGAAAGGGCATCGACGATCTGGCCAAGCCCGTTCCGGCGGTGGTCGGTTGGTACACGGGCCTGATCCGCAAGCTCATGGTCTCCACGACGGAAGCGGTGAAAGCCGTCGACGACGGTCGCGCCGCGCTGTCGCTCTTCACCCTCCAGGCGTTGAGCGAGACCAAGGAGAACGCCGGCCTCGAGCGGGCGGCCGGCAATGCGCTGGTCTCGGGAGGCACCGTCGAAGCCGGCCGTTATCGCGGCTTCGTCGAAGCGCTGGCGCGGGAGAACGATCGCTACGGCGAATTCGTCGCGCTCGCCGACGGAACCGAAGATGCACTGGTCGCGTCGTTGGCGAGTGCGCCGACCCGCGCCACCGTCGAACGGCTGCGCACCATCCTGGTCTCGTCGCTCGAGACCGGATCGCTCGACGGCGTCACGCCGAAGGACTGGTGGGCGGCGACCACCGCCTGGATCGACACGCTGAAGGGTGCCGAGGACGAGCTCAACCGCGACATCGCCCGCGACAGCGGCGCGGTGGCGGCTGCGGCACGCTTCCACTTCATCGCCTACACGGCGGGCGGCGTCGCCGTCCTCCTGTTCGCGGCCGGGTTCGGCTTCTTCGCCGCCCGTTCGATCGCCCAGCCGATGCGGCGGGCGGCGCGGGTGATCGACGCCATCAACGCCGGCGAGACCGGCGTCGAGGCCCCGGCCCATCTGTCGCCGCGCAGCGAGATCGGTCGCGTCTCCAACGCGCTGCGCGCCTTCCTCGACACGCTCGCCGAGCAGCGGCGGCTGGAGATGGAGCGGCGCAATCACGAGGCGCAGATGGCCACGACCCGGCGCACCATCCTGATGAGCATGGCGCAGGAGGTGGAACGGGCGACCGAGAAGGGCATGGCCGAGATCGTCCAGGGCTCCGGTGCGGTCCAGTCCCAGGCGCAGGAGATGCTGCAGGCGCTGCGCGCCGTCCACGGCGCGGCCAAGGATGCGGCGACCTCCGCGGCGGATACGCGCGAACTCAACGCCCAGGCGTCGCAGATGACCGAGCAGGTGATCCTGGCGATCGGCGAGATCGCCGACCAGATCGGCCGCTCCTCGGCGCTCACCCGCGACACCGTCGACCGCGCCGCACAGTCGCGCGCCGCCATCGACGGGCTCACCCGGGTCACCGCCGACATCGGCACCATCGTCGCCTCGATCACCCAGATCGCCGAACAGACCAACCTCCTCGCCCTCAACGCCACGATCGAGGCGGCGCGGGCGGGCGAGGCCGGCCGCGGCTTCGCCATCGTCGCCCAGGAGGTCAAGGGGCTCGCCGGCCAGACGGCGCTGTCGACCGAGGAGATCGGCCGCAAGGTCGGCGAGATCCAGGCCGCCACCCGCGAGGCGGTCGCCTCGATCGGTGCGATCACCGACCAGATCGGCACCCTCGACGGCGTCTCCGCGGCGATCGCCGCGGCGATGGAGGAACAGCGCACCGCGATGGGTTCGTTCTCCGCCTCGATCCGCCAGACCAGCGCGGCGGTCGAGGACGTCGCCGAGCGGATGATCGACATCGCCGGTATGGTCACCCAGTCGACCGCCTCGGCGGAAGCGGTGGCCGGCGTCTCCGACGACATGCGCCTCTCGTCCGAGCGGGTGCGCTCGGAGATCCCGGCGATCGTCCAGGAGGCGACCCGCAAGGCCGAACAGCGCGAGAGCGACCGCTTCACCAGTTCCGCCGCGGTGCGGTTGGAGATCGGCGGACGGTCCCATGAGGTCAATCTCATCGACGTGTCGCGCGACGGCGCTCGCGTCGGGCCGGTCCCCGGCGTCGCCGACGGAACCCGGGCGCGGATCGTGGTCGACGAGAAGCGGATCGACGCGGACGTGATCTGGCAGGACGGCGATGTCATGGGCGTGCGGTTCGCCGTGCCGCTCGACGCCGCGACGCTGCGGCGGCTGGCGGAGAAACTGATCTCGACCGGGCGGCGCGACGCCGCCGCCTGAGCCCGGGCCGGGGACGGCCGGACCCGAGAGGAACGTCGACGGCGGGCCGCCGTCGACGTTCGAGTGATGGCGGCGGCGAAAAACGCGCTTGCGTCCGCCGCCCATCGCAGTTATTCGACGAAGAGGCTCTCGCGGTGCAACGCATCGCAAGGCCGTCGTGAGCGTACCCCGATGAACCGAGTTTCGAGGGGAGCGTTCGAGAACCGGGCCTCACCCGCGAGGGATCGAGGCCTGCGAGGGACGAAGACCGGATGATCGCGCGAGACGCTTCTCTGCCGACGATCGATGCGCCGCACGGCGCCACGGCTTCGCGCGCCCTCCTTCTTACCTCGCTTCTCCTTCTTATCGGCCCCTGAGCGCCGACAGGCTCCCTCGTGAACGAGGCGAGCGGGCTCTCAGGGGATGAAAACGGAAACGGCCACCGAACCCATTCGGCGCCGCCGGCGAGGTCACGAACGACACGACCCCCGCGGCCCCACGACGATCCAGAGGACCACCGCGATGAGCCAGATCGACACTTCCGCCCGTGACCGCATCGTCATCTTCGACACCACCCTGCGCGACGGCGAACAGTCCGCCGGCGCCTCGATGACCTTCGAGGAGAAGATCCAGGTCGCCGAGCTGCTCGACGCCATGGGTGTCGACGTCATCGAGGCCGGCTTCCCGATCGCCTCCCAGGGCGACTTCGAAGCCGTCTCGGCGATCGCCGCCCGGCTGCACACCTCGGTCCCGGCCGGTCTGGCGCGCGCCGCCAACAAGGACATCGACCGGGCGGCCGAGGCGCTGAAGAACGCGCACCACTTCCGCATCCACACCTTCATCTCCACCTCGCCGGTACACATGAAGTACAAGCTGCAGCTGGAGCCGGAGGCGGTGTTCGAGAAGGTCATCGCCTCGGTGACGCGGGCCCGCTCGCACACCGACGACGTCGAGTGGTCGGCCGAGGACGCCACCCGCACCGAGCACGACTTCCTGTGCCGCTGCGTCGAGGCGGCGATCAAGGCGGGTGCCACCACCATCAACATCCCCGACACCGTCGGCTACACCACGCCCGAGGAATACCGGGCGCTGTTCGAGATGCTGATCAACCGGGTGCCGAACGCCGACAAGGCGCGCTTCTCGACCCATTGCCACAACGATCTGGGCATGGCGGTGGCCAATTCGCTGGCCGGCGTGATGGGCGGGGCGCGGCAGATCGAATGCACCGTCAACGGGCTGGGCGAGCGCGCCGGCAACGCCGCGCTGGAGGAGGTCGTCATGGCCATCCGCACCCGCGCCGACGTGCTGCCCTTCACCACCGGCATCAAGACGCCGATGCTGACCCAGGCCTCGAAGCTGGTCTCCACCGTCTCGGGCTTCCCGGTGCAGTACAACAAGGCGATCGTCGGCAAGAACGCCTTCGCCCACGAGTCCGGCATCCACCAGGACGGCATGCTGAAGCACGTCGAGACCTACGAGATCATGCGCCCCGAGGACGTCGGCGTGCGCGAGACCAACCTGGTGATGGGCAAGCACTCGGGCCGCCACGCCTTCCGCGAGAAGCTGAAGGACCTGGGCTACGACCTGGGCGAGAACGCCTTCGAGGACGCCTTCAAGCGGATGAAGGATCTGGCCGACCGCAAGAAGCACGTCTACGACGAGGACATCGAAGCGCTGGTCGAGGACGGCATCGTCTCGCAGGCCGAGGGCGCCAAGGTGATCGCGCTGACGGTCATCGCCGGCACCGGCGGGCCGCAGAAGGCGATCATCACCATGGACGTCGACGGCCACCACGTGACCAAGGAAGCGACCGGCACCGGTCCGGTCGACGCCACCTTCAACGCCATCAAGGCGATCCTGCCGCACGAGGCCAAGCTGTCGCTCTATCAGGTCCATGCGGTGACCGAGGGCACCGACGCCCAGGCCGAAGTCTCCGTCCGGCTCGAGGAAGAGGGCCGGGTGGCGACGGGCCGCGGCGCCGACGTCGACACGCTGGTGTCTTCCGCCAAGGCCTACGTCTCGGCGCTGAACAAGCTGTCGATCCGCCGCCAGAAGGCGACGGATGCGGCCCATGCCGACGGCGACGAGGTCGAGCCGGTTCGGGTCGGCGAGCGGATCTGAGACGTCGAAACGCGTCTTCGAATGCGACGAGAGAGGCCGCGGGGAGGCTCCTTCGCGTCCTTTTTCCGTTTTGTGCCAAGGTGTTGCACGATCCGCAAGAAACTTGTCGCTTCCTGTTGCATCGCGACGCCGACCCCGCTATAGAAAGCCCCGTCGCGGCCGGCGGGACACCGTCGGACGAACGAGAATGGGCGCTTAGCTCAGTTGGTAGAGCAGCTGACTCTTAATCAGCGGGTCATAGGTTCGAATCCTATAGCGCCCACCATTCTCGCCTCCGACGACATCGAAGAGCCGCCCTCCGGGGCGGCTTTTTCGTTTCTCGCGCGCGAAGTGGCGGTCGCGGTTCGGCGCGGCGCGGCGCACGGCGCTTCGAGGGGCGGGACTTCGGTCGCGATCGACTTCCGGGGGAGGTTCGTACGCCTCGATGATACCGAACCGACGAAGTTTCGGCCTTTTCGAAACTTCGTCGGTGAAGGCGAGCCCGAACGGGCGTCGGCCGGTCAGGCCGTGATGCCGATGAAATTCGGACGAGTCCGAATTTCATCGGCCGAGTATGAGACGGCGAACAGGGCAGCGGGCCGGAGCCGGTCGGGCCGGACCTTCGTCACCGCGATCGTCGGTCCGGGCCGCGGGCGACGCAAAACTCCCTCGGGTGGGAGACCCCGAGGGAGCTTCGCGAGAGCCGGTCGTGAGCTGCGGAAAGATCAGGCTTCGACGGGCTTCTTGAGGAGGCCGAGCATGACCGCGGTGATGACCGTGCCGACGATCAGGGCGATCACATAGGCGCCGAGATTGGTGACCGCGTTGGGGATCGGCAGGACGAAGATGCCGCCGTGCGGGACCTTCTGTTCGACGCCGAACGCCATGGTGATCATGCCGGCGACCGCCGAACCCGCCATCAGCGACGGGATGACCCGGAAGGGATCCTTCGCCGCGAAGGGGATGGCGCCCTCGGTGATGAAGGAGATGCCGAGCACCGCGGCGGCGTTGCCGGCCTCGTGCTCGTCGGCGGAGAAGCGGTTGCGGAACAGCTTGGTGGCGAGCGCCACGCCGAGCGGCGGGGTCATGCCGGCGGCCATGGCGGCGGCCATCGGCCCGTAGACCGCGTTGTCGGCGGAGGCGATGAGACCGGTGGCGAAAGTGTAGGCCGCCTTGTTGACCGGCCCGCCCATGTCGAAGGCCATCATCAGGCCGATGATCGCCCCGAGAGCGATGGCGTTGGCTCCCTGCATGCCCTTGAGGAAGGCGGTGAGTGCGGCGAGAGCGGCGGCGACCGGCTGACCGATGACGTAGATCATCAGGAGGCCGACGATGGTGGTGCCGGGCAGGGGCAGGATCAGGACGGGCTTCAGGCCCTCCAGATTGCGGTGCAGCTTGATGTTCTTGTTGAGGAAGTCGACGGTGTAGCCGGCGAGGAAGCCGGCGACGATGCCGCCGAGGAAGCCGGCGCCGATGGCGCCCGAGATCATGCCGCCGATGGCGCCGGGGGCGATGCCGGGGCGGTCGGCGATCGAATAGGCGATGAAGCCGGCGAGGATCGGCACCATCAGGGCGAAGCCGTTCTTGGCGCCGATGGTGAAGAGGGCCTGGGCGAAGGTGCCCTTGTGGGCGTCGTCGTAGACGTAGATGCCGCCGAGCGCGAAGGCGATGGCGATCAGCAGGCCGCCGGCCACCACGAAGGGCAGCATGTAGGAGACGCCGGTCATCAGGTGCTTGTAGGGACCGGAGCGTTGGGCCGACGCCGTCGCCTTGACCGCCGCCACTTCCGCCGCGAGGTCGCGGGCGGCGCCGGCCGGAGCCGCGTGAACCGTCGCTTCCGCGAGGGCCCTGGTGACGAGACCCTTGCCGTCGCCGATCGCCGGCTTGGTGCCGCTCATGAACAGGCGCTTGCCGGCGAAGCGGGCGAGATCGACGTTGGTGTCGGCGGCGATGATGACGACGTCCGCGGCGGCGATCTCGGCCGCGGTCAGGGCGTTCTGCGAGCCGACCGAGCCCTGCGTCTCGACGCGGGCGACATGGCCGAGCGCCTCCGCGCCCCGCTCGATGCCTTCGGCCGCCATGAAGGTGTGGGCGATGCCGGTCGGGCAGGAGGTGATGGCGACGATCTTCTTGCCACCGGCGGGCGCGGCGGCGGAAGCGGCGGCCGGGGCGGCCGGGGCGGCACCCGGTCCGGTGACCGCACCGGCGGCATCGGCGAGCGCGGCATCGAGGCCCAGCGAGGTCACCGTCTTACCGGCGAACCGCGGATCGGCGGCATCGACGTCGCCGACGGCGAGGATGCGGCTCGCCGCCGCGATGGTCTCGGCGCCGAGCGGCGTCTGGACGGCCGCGCCGATGCGCGTCTCCAACGCGATCTCGACACCCGCCGCGGATGCCGCCTTGCGCAGCGCTTCGGCGGCCAACATCACCTGGGTGGGGCGGTCCTTGGACCCGACCACCGCCGCGATCTTCGTCATCTTTTCCTCCTGGCGGGTCTCTTTCCCCGCTCTCTCGTGATCCGGTCCCCGTCACGGGGCGCGTTTCAGTCGACGTCGACGGGTCGCAGCTCGGCCGCGACCGCGAGTTCTCTCACCGCCACGACGGACGGCAGGTTCGGCCCGACGCCGGCGAGTTTCGCGGCGGCGAAGGCGACGCCGAGACGGGCGATCTCGGCGAGGGATGCGTCGGCCGCGAGGCCGGCGACGATGCCGGCGACCATGGCGTCGCCGGCACCGACCGTGCTCAGCGCCGCGACCGGCGGCAGACGGGCGACGAGGGCGTCCTCGGCGGTGACGAACAACGCCCCTTCCGCGCCGCGCGACACGGCGACGAGGCCGACACCGCGGGCGACGAGGTCCCGCGCCGCGGCGACGATCTCGCCGTTCGAGGCGAGGGGCCGGCCGACGAAATCTTCGAGTTCGGCCCGGTTCGGCTTGATGACGTGGGGAAGGGACCGAACCTCGGGGGCGAGCGCCCGGGCGAGCGGTTCACCGGAGGTGTCGAGCACGACGCGGGCGCCGAGACGCGTCAGTTCGGCGACGAGCATCGCGTAGGTCGCCGCCGGCAGGTTCTCCGGCAAGGATCCGGCCACCACCACCAGCGTTCCCGGTCCGACGACGTCGACGAGCGTCCGCCACACCGCGTCGTAGGTCGCGGTGGAAACGGGCAGGCCGGGCAGGTTCAGGTCGGTGGTGTCGCCGGTCGCGAGGTCGGCGATCTTGATGTTGGTGCGGGTCTCGCCGGCGGCGCGGACGAACCGGTCGTCGATCCCCTTGGCGGCGAAGAAGGCCTCGAAGGGCGCCGTGTTGTCACGGCCGAGGACGCCGGTGACGGCGGGGCGGATGCCCCAGTCGGCGAGACAGCCGGCGACGTTGACGCCCTTGCCGCCGGCGTTCGACTGGCTGGAGCGGGCGCGATGCACGGCGCCGAGCGTCAGTCGATCGACGGTGACGGTGCGGTCGATCGCCGGATTGAGGGTGACGGTGACGACGGCGGCACTCATGACCGTTGTCCTTCGAGACGGCGAACGCGATCGGCGGTGTCGAGGGTGGTCGCCTCGAGCGCCATCGCTTCCAGGGAGGCGAAGTCGGCGTCGCGCAGCCGCGCCTTGACCGCCGGGATGTCGCGCGGGGTCATCGACAACTCGTTCACGCCGAGACCGGTGAGGAGCGCGGCGCCGAAGGGATCGCCGGCGATACCGCCGCACACCCCGACCCAGCGGTCGTGCTTGCGCGCGCCCTCGACGGTCATGCGGATCAGCTTGAGCACCGCCGGGTGCAGGCTGTCGGCCTCGGCCGCCAGATCCGGGTGCTGCCGGTCGATCGCCAGGGCGTACTGGGTCAGATCGTTGGTGCCGATCGAGAAGAAGTCGACGTGCGGGGCGAGGACGTCGGCCATGATCGCCGCCGAGG
The DNA here is from genome assembly GCA_937873675.1 of uncultured Alphaproteobacteria bacterium. Lineage (GTDB taxonomy): Bacteria > Pseudomonadota > Alphaproteobacteria > Rhizobiales > Ancalomicrobiaceae > CALBKH01. Next base: position 14,057 of record CALMYM010000223.1, read on the forward strand.
GGACCTCGACCATGATGCCGAGCGGCACGACGGGGCCGTCGACCTCGGCGCGGATGCGCTCGCACACGGCGCGCAGTGCCAGCACCTCCTGCAGCGAGCAGATCATCGGGAACATGATCGACAGCGGCCGGCCGGACTTGGCGGCGCGGTAGAGGGCGCGCAGCTGCGGCTCCATCAGGTCGGGCCGACGCAGCAGGAGACGGGCGCCGCGCACGCCGAGGAACGGGTTCTCCTCACGCGGCAGGGCGAGGTGGGCGACCTGCTTGTCACCGCCGATGTCGAGGGCGCGGACGATCAGCGGCCGGCCGTCGAGCGCCTCGAGCATGGCCGCATAGACCGCGAACTGCTCGTCCTCGGTCGGGCTGGCGCTGCGCTCCAGGAAGAGGAATTCGGTGCGCATCAGGCCGACGCCCTCGGCGCCCTGACCGAGCGCCACGGCGACCTGTTCGGCGTTGTTGACGTTGGCGGCGATCTCGACGCGGTGGCCGTCGCGGGTCTCGGCCGGCAGGGCGCGTTCGGCCTCCCGGCGTTCGCGCTTCACCGCCTCCGCCGCGAGGAAGGCCTCGGCCGAAGCGATCGCCTCGTCATCGGGGGCGAGCCAGAGGCGGCCGGCGCGGCCGTCGAGGACGACCGTCGTGCCGTTCACCAGATCGAGCAGCGCCTCGCCGCCGGCGACCATCGCCGGCAGGCCGAGGGTGCGGGCGAGGATGGCGGTGTGCGAGGTCGGGCCGCCCTGTGCCGTGGCGAGGCCGATCACCCTCCCGGTGTCGAGACCGGCGGTGTCGGAGGGCGAGAGATCGGCGGCGACGAGGATGACCGGTTCGTCGGGCAGATCGGCGAGCGTGCCACCGGCGAGTTCGGGCGCGAGGCGGGTGAGGACCCGGTGGCCGACGTCGCGCAGATCCGCGGCGCGGGCGGCGAGCAGCGGATTGCCGAGGGCCGAGAGGCTCGACGCCATGCGGTCGATCGCCTGGTTCCACGACCAGGCCGGGCCGTGGCCTTCGACCATCAACTGGCAGGCCAGAGTGACGAGGTCGGTATCGGCGAGGAATTCGGCCTGGGCCTTGAAGATCGCGGCCTCGGAGGCGCCGAGCCGGCGGCCGGTGTCGTCGGCGAGCACGGTGAGCTGCTGGCGCGTCGCGGTGATGGCGTCGTCGAGGATCACGCCACCTTCGGCGAGCGACACCGGCACGTCCGGCACTTCGACCGCCCCGGGGCGCAACACGTGGACGCGACCGACGACGAGGCCGGGCGCGGCGGCGAGGCCGACCACCACCGGCATCGGCTGCGGCGGCGTCCAGCCGGCGACGGGGGCGGCGGCGCGCTCGGCCGCCTTGGCGGCGTCGGCCTGTTCCTGCGCCGTCAGCCCGGTGATCGCCGCGCGCATCAGGGCGAGACCGGCGGTCGCGTCGGCGCCTTCGGCCGAGACGGTGATGCGATCGCCCGCCTTCAGCCCGAGCTGCAGCAGCGAGACGAGATTCTTCGGATCGGCGACGAGATCGCCGGCGCGAATCTGGAGGCGTGCGGTGCTGCGACGCGCCGTGTCGACCCAATGGGCGGCGGGGCGGGCATGCAGGCCGTTGGGGTAGTCGACCACCCAGTCGAAGCGCTCGCCGAGATCGATCGCCGGAGTGGCGGGAGCGCTCGGGGCGGCGGCACTCGCGTCCAGTGCGGCGACGATCTCGGCGGCGTCGGTGGTGGCGATCAGACGATCGAGCGCCGGCTCGTCCTGGAGGCGACGGGGCAGGCGGCGCAGCACGTCGATGTGGGCATCGGACTGGGCGGCGACGGCGACGAGCAGGCGGGTGGTCTGGCCGGGGTTCCACTCCACACCGTCGGGGATCTGCAGGATGGCGAGGCCGTTCTGCCGGATCAGGCCGCGGTCCTCGACCATGCCGTGGGTGATGGCGACGCCGTGGCCGAGGAAGGTGTTCGCCACCTCCTCCCGCCGCAACATGCTCTCGGCATAGGCCGGCTCGATGTAGCCGCCGGCGATCAGCATCTGACAGGCCTCGCGGATCGCCGCCTCCTTGGTGGCGGGGCGAGCGGCGAGGCGGACGAGGCGCGGGGAGAGGAGAGGGGCGGTGGGCATCGTGGGACCACTCGTTGTCATTGCCTTGGGTAAGACGGAGTGAAAACGTTTTCAGTAAACTTGTCAACGGCCATCACATTGCGTCTTCGATATTTTTGCGGCAGACTGTGTTTTGCGACGCACAATCAGGCGGCCGCGTCGGCCGAAAGAACTGAGAACGTTTTCTGTAATGACCATCGGCATCAAGGATGTGGCCAAGGCGGCCGGTGTCTCCCCCGCCACCGTTTCGCGGGTGCTGGGCAGCGGTCCGGTGTCCGCCGATCTCCGGGAAAAAGTCGAGGCGGCGATCCGCGCCACCGGCTATCGACCGAATCTGTCGGCGCGCCGGCTCAGATCGCAGCACACGCGCACCATCGGCCTGATCGTCTCCGACATCCGCAACCCGTTCTTCACCGCCCTGTCGCGGGCGGTGGAGGACGCCGCCTACAAGGCCGAGATGCGGGTGATCCTGTGCAACACCGACGAGAACCCGGCGCGCGAGGCGATGTATCTCCGCCTCATGCAGGAGGAGCGGATCACCGGCCTGATCTACGCGCCGACGCGGGCCGGGTCAGACGATCTCGAGAAGCTCGACTTCGACTTCCCGGTGGTGCTGGTCGACCGCTCGGGGCCGCCGGGGCTGCACGACTCGGTGGTGATCGACAATCCGGAAGCGTGCCGGATGCTGGTCGAGCATCTCCACGCGACCGGGCGGCGGCGGATCGGCGGTCTCTTCGGCAACACCTCGTCGACGGCGGTCGAGCGCCACCGCGGTTACGTCGCCGCGATGACGGCGCTCGGGCTCACCCCCGAGGCGCGCTTCGTCGCCCCGACGGCGGAGGCCGCGGCGGCGGAGGCGGCGCGCTGGCTGACGACGGGCGATCGGCCGGAGGCGCTGATCGCCTCGAACGGCCTGATCCTCCTCGGTCTCTACAAGACGGCCCGTGCCCTCGGGCTCGACGTGCCGAACGATCTGGCGCTCGCCGGGTTCGACTCCGACGTGTGGACGGAGATCGTCGGTCCCGGCCTCACGGTCATCGAGCAACCGATCGCCGAGATCGGCCGTACCGCCATGTCCCTGCTCTTCGAGCGGCTCGAGCTGCCGGAGATGGCGCCGCGCAAGGTGGTCCTCTCCGGCCGCCTGTTGGTCCGCGGCTCGACGGGACAGGCGGTCGGGGCGACGAGATCGGCGTGAGCGGCGCCGGAGCCATCGTGAACCCGGCCGAGTGACCTGAACCGCGCTCGTCGTCGTGTTTCCCCGGAGTGAGGCGATCTCGGGGATCCGCAACGGATCGTCGGTCGAGGCGAACTCGGCCGTGGTTCGATCGCTCTCGTCGTTCCCATGACGGCGATCGGCCTTCGCCTCATTTCGGCGAGGCGACGCGGGCCAGTCGGCGGAAGCGTTCCGAAACGGCGACGCAGGTGACGAGGTAGAAGATGCCGACGACGATGTTGGCTTCGAGCGAATAGGCCTGCCACTCGACGTCGGCGGTGGCCAGCCGCGAGGTCGCCATCAGGTCGAACATGCCGACGATGGCGACGAGCGAGGTGTCCTTGTAGCCGCCGATGATCGAATTGGTCAGCGCCGGCAGGGCGGTGCGCAGCGCCTGGGGCAGGACGACCAGGCGCAGGGTGCGCCAATGGGTGAGCCCGATCGCATAGGCGGCCTCGATCTGCCCCTTGTCGAAATCGTCGAGGCCGGAGCGCACGTCCTCGGCGAAATAGGCGGCGTGGAAGACGATCAGCACCACGAAGATCGAGATCATCGACGAGGTGTACCACCCCGGCGGCATGAGCAGCGGCAGGATGAAGACGCCGGCGAACAGCACCGCCACCATCGGGATGCCGCGGATCGTCTCGATCCAGGCGATCGCCACCATGCGGACCACCACCGCCTGCGACTTGCGGGCGAGCGCCAGGGCGACACCGATCGGCAGCGCCGCCGCCATGGTGAAGACCGACAGGAAGAGCACCAGCGGCAAGCCGTTCCAGCGGGTCGCGTCGACCGGTGCGAGGCCGAGGACACCGCCCGACAGCAGCGCCAGATTGGCGAGGCAGCCGGCTAGGAAGAGGCCCATCAGCCCGAGAAACCCGCCCCGCCAGAACAGCGCCACGGCGACGGTGACGAGCGTCACCACGGCCGCGGCCTGCGCCCGCCAGCGTTCGTCGAACGGGTAGGTGCCGGTGAGGATGACGTCGCCCTTGACCCGGAGAAACGCCCAACAGGCCCCCTCGGCGGTCTTGCAGGCGGCGACGTCGCCCCCGATGCCGACGGCGTCGACGACGAGCCAGCGCAGCGCGATCGGCACGAACCACAGGAGAAAGGCGACGGTCGCGAGGGTGAGGAGGGAATTCACCACGCCGTCGAAGAGATTGGCGCGAGCCCATTCCCAGACGACGACCCGACGCGGCCGGCGCGGTCGCGCCGACGCGTTGGCGACAAGGGGGGCGGAAGAGGAGGCGTCGCTCATGCCGTCTTCCCCGGCGGTCGCGCCCAGGCGGCGAACCAGTTGAGGGCCGCCGCGGTCGACAGGTTGATGGCGAGGAAGACCAGCATCACCACCAGCATCAGTTCGACCGGCCGGAAGGTCTGGTTGACCGCGGTGTTCATCACGCCGACGAGATCGGAATAGCCGACGGCGAGGGCGATCGAGGTGTTCTTGATCAGGTTGAGATACTGGTTGCCGAGCGGGGGAACGATGACGCGGATCGCCTGCGGCAGCACGATCAGGCGCAACACCCGGCTCGGTCTGAGCCCGAGGGCGGAGGCGGCTTCGTGTTGACCCTTGTCGACCGAGATGATGCCGCCGCGGACGATCTCGGCGATCTGGCTGGCGTGATAGATCGACAGCGACAGCCACAGCGCCGTGAACTGGACGGTGAGATGGGCACCGCCGGTGATGTTGAACCCGGTCAGGGCCGGCATCGACCAGCGGATGTCGAGAAGACCCGTCTCCCGGGCGAGGACGAGGGCGAGGCCGAGGCCGAGGACGGAGGGCAGCGCGACGGGACGGCGGACGCCGGTCGAATCCTGATGGCGCTGCACCGCGCCAGCCCAGATCCAGGTCGCGGCGATCCAGACGGTGGCGATGACGGCGAGCGCCGTCGTCCCGACCGGGATCTCCGGCCAGGGCAGATAGAGGCCGCGATTGGCGAGGAGCGCGCCACCGGGCAGCGACCAAGCCGCCCGCACCAGCGGCAGACCGCGCACCATGGCGATGTAGAGCGCCAGAACGATCAGCAGTTTCGGCAGGTTGCGCAAGAGCTCGATGTAGACACGGGCGAGGTTGCGGACGAGCCAGTTGCGGCTCGTCGAGGCGACGCCGATGGCGAGGCCGATGGCGGTCGCCAGGAGAAGCGTCGTCGCCGCGAGCAACAGCGTGTTGAGGAAGCCGACGAAGAGCACCCGGGCGTAGCTGTCCTTCGGGGTGTAGGCGACGAGTTGTTCGGAGACGTCGAAACCGGCCTCGCGGGTCAGGAAGCCGAAGTCGATGGTGAGGCCGGAGGCGGCGAGATTGTGCGTGATGTTGAGATGGGCGAAATAGCCGGCGGCGACCAGCGCCACGGCCAGCACCGTCTGCCACGTCGCCGAGCGGATCCGTCGGCGGGTGAGGAGCGCGGGCTTGGGCGGCGGGCGGTCGGCCACGAGGTCGGCGGGCGGCGCGGCGATGACTGTCTCGGCCATGGAGATTCCGGATCGACGGTCGTACGGTCGCCCGGTCCGAGGCCCGGCGGCGCGAAGGGCGAGCATAGGGGTATGTGACGAAATGGCAAACCGCCGACCGGCGACCCTGCTGTCCGTTCCCGGCGTGGCCGGGCGGCTCCACCTCTCGGCCTGCCCGGGCACCTGGGACGGGTCGGCCGACCCGACCGCGGTGCGGCGCGACCTGGCGCGCATCGCAGTCAGCGGCGCGCGCCGACTCGTCACCCTGGTCGAGGCGCGGGAGCTTCCGCTGCCGTTCGCCGATTGGCGCACCGCCGTCACCGAGGCCGGTCTCGATCTCCTGCATCTGCCGATCGCCGACTACGGCGTGCCCGGCGCCGAGTTCGAGGCGGCCTGGGGCGCGGCGGACCTCGCCGGGCGGCTGATCGGCGGGGAAACGCTCGCGATCCACTGTCGCGCCGGCCTCGGGCGGACCGGCACGATCGCGGCGCGGTTGATCATCGAGACGACCGGGCTCGATGCCGATGCGGCTATCGCCCTGGTGCGGCGGGATCATGCCGCCGAGGCGGTCGAGACCGCGGCTCAGGTCGACCATCTGCGCGCGCGCGCCGAACGCCGCTCGCGCTGAAGTCGAGCCCACCTCCGCGAGGACGCGGCGGAGGCCGTGGACCGGCGCCGCGAAACGGCGTGGCCGCGCTTGTGGGGCGAAGTTGAACCGGCTTATTGTCCGATCGTTCATCGCCCGCGGGCGACCTCAGGAGAGGTGTCAGATGTCGATCAGAATGCTCATGGCGACCTGCGTCGCCGCCGCCACCCTCGTGCCCGTCGCCGCCGAGGCCGGTCCCGTCCTCGACCAGATCAAGAAGGACGGCAAGATCATCTGCATCGTCAACCCGAAGTCGCCGGGCTTCTCGGTGCCGGATGCGCAGGGCGTGTTCCAGGGGTTCAACGTCGACTTCTGCCGCATGGCAGCCGCCGCCATCTTCGGCGACGCGACCAAGGTCGACATCCGCGGCGTCGGCTTCTCCGACAGCCTGAAGACGCTGGTCGCCGGCGGTGGCCACATGGCGTCGCGTTCGATCACCGAGACCGGCACCCGCGACGCCGATCCCGGCCTCGCCTTCGTCGCCACCACCTTCTTCGACGGCCAGGGCTTCATGGTGCCCAAGGCCACCGGCCTGAAGTCGGCGAAGCAGCTCGACGGCGCCACCGTCTGCGCCGAGGAGGGCTCGACCACGCTCCTGAACCTCGCCGACTGGTTCGGCGAGAACAAGCTCAAGTACAAGATCGAGAACTTCACCGACATGAACGCCCGCCTGCAGGCGTTCTTCTCCGGCAAGTGCGACGTCATGTCGAACGACTTCACCGCGCTCGCCGCCAACCGCCAGCTGGCGGAGAAGCCCGACGCCTACGAATTCCTGCCGGAGATGATCTCCTTCGAGCCGCTGACGATCGTGACGCGCCCCGACACCGAGCTGCAGAAGACGATCTTCTGGGGCTTCCAGGTGATGCTCGCCGCCGATCAGTACGGCATCAACCAGAAGAACATCGGCGACACGGTCGCCAACATCGCCTCGAAATCGCCGGCGGTGCAGCGCATCTTCGGTGACAAGGGCGCGGCGACCGACATGGCGACGAAGCTCGGCATCAATCCGAACTGGGCGGTCGAGATCGTCAAACAGGTCGGTTCCTACGGCGACGTCTTCGACCGCCACCTCGGTCCGGCGACCCCGCTCGGCATCGACCGGTCGAAGACCGCGAACCGCCTCGCCAAGGACGGCGGCCTGCTCATCACCTATCCGATCCGCTGATCGGACGGATCCCCGGTTCGACGAGGAACGACGGCGCTCGACGCCGTCGTTTCGCATTTCAGCGGTCGTGTCGCCGGCGTCGAACGCTCGCCGAAGCGACGGGCTCCCGACGCCGACCTCGACATCGAAGAGCCGCCCTCCGGGGCGGCTCTTTCGTTTCGGTGACATCGCCCGCCGGACGGCATGACCGTCGTCATCGACAATTCACGGGCGTCCCGGCCCGCCTCCCCTTACATTGAGCATGCCTCGCCGCGGCGCTTCGCCGAGGGCCGCAGCCGACAAGGGAGGCGCTCGATGGACGCCGTCACCCGCCGCGCCGTCCTCGCGCTCGTCGCCGCCCTCACGTCGCTCGCAGGGCGTCGCGCGGTGGCGGCTCCCCGCTCGGGGCGATGGGTCTGCACCTACAACGAGTGTCTTCCTTTCGTCTACGATCCGGCCCACGGCGATCCCGACAACATCGCGGGAGACCATCCGATCCCGCCGGGGACCGCTTTCGAAGACCTACCGGCGGGCTGGCTCTGCCCGGTGTGCGGCACGCCGAAATCGTGGTTCGAGGAGACGGACAAGCCCTGGCGCGGAACGGGTTGAAACGGGTCGGCGCGACGTTCCTCCTCACCCGAACCTGTCGAGGACGCCGAGGAAGGTGCGGTGGTCGATGTACTGCGTGCCGTCGCAGGAGAACGACATGTTGATCATGCCGTTGATCAGATTGATCGCGGCATTGCGCAGATAGAGCGTCTCGTCGGACAGGCGCAGACGGCGGAACTCGCCGAGCAGGCGGGCGATGTCGGCTTCGTCGATCACGCTCACGCGGCCGGCGTGGTCGGCATCGGGAAAGCGATCGACGAAACCGTCCGCCAGCACCTCTTCACGCACGAATTTCTCGTAGCAGAAGGGATCGCGCGCGAACCAGCAGGTCAGCTGGCTCGACGAATAGTGGATCTTGATGTGGAACACGCCCTTGCGCACCAGCAACGTGCGGACGATCTCGTGCACGCGATCGATCGAGGTGTCGAACAGGCTCTCGGTGCGGGTCTGTTCGAACAGCTGACCGCGGATCGACGGATCGCCTTTGATCTGGAACCATCTTTCCGGCATCGCTCCCCTTCCCCGCATCTCATCCGTGCGTCATCCATCCGGCCGATGCCGGACGTCCTCGTCGATTATTCGGCTCACCATCGGCCGCCAGCAAGGCTCTCCTGCGCCGGACGCCCTTCCTCGCCCCCGGAACCACCACCCGGAACGCACGAAGGGCGACCCGAGGGCCGCCCTTCGCCGGTTCGACAGAGGATCGGACGCGATCAGCCGATGGCGCCGCCGCCCTGCTTGGTGATGACCATCACCGAGGGACGCGGCGGCATGTCGGGCTTGAAATCGGGCCAACGGGTGGAGGGCGTGTCGAAGGTCGAGCCCTTCTCGTCGCCGGGATGCTGGATCGCGGCGAAATAGGCCGAATCGTCGGAGTTGAACGACGGGCCGCAGAGCTCGGCGCCGCGCGGGGTGGAGAAGAACAGCTTGACCAGGGCGCGGCCGTCGCCCTCGGTGTCGGCCGCCCAGACGCCGTCGGCGATGCCGGCCTTGGGGGCGCCGTCGGTGGCGATCCACAGGCGGCCCTTGCCGTCGACGGCGACGTTGTCGGGGCAGGAGAGCCAGTCGCCGGCGCCGACCGCCGGGTGATACTTCGCCCCCTGCTCGGGCTTGGTCGGATCACCGCCGAGGAGGAACAGATCCCAGGTGAACTTCGTCGCGGTGTGATCCTTGTCGGCGCCACGGCCGCCCGGCGGGATCATCTCGACGATGTGGCCGTGCTGGTTCGCGGCGCGCGGGTTGACCGCGTTCAGCTGGTCCTTCTTGCGCTTGGTGTTGTTGGTCATCACCGCGTAGACGACGCCGGTGACGAGGTTCGGCTCGATATCCTCCGGGCGGTCCATCGGCGTGGCGCCGAGGAGATCGGCGGCGCGGCGGGTCTCGATCAGCACGTCGGCGACCGAATGGAAGTCGTTCGCCGGGGTGAGCGGGCCCTCGCCGAAGACGATCGGCAGCCAGTCGAGCGTCTTGTCGTCGTTGAAGCGGGCGACGTGGAGGGTGCCCTCGTCGAGGATGCCGAAGTTGGCTTCGCGGTTCTTCGGATCGAACCTACGCTTCGAGACGAACTTGTAGACGTAGTCGAACTGCTGGTCGTCGCCGGAGTAGCAGACGACGTGGCCCGACTTGTCGACCAGCGCATGGGCGCCCTCGTGCTTGAAGCGGCCGAGCGCCGTGCGCTTCACCGGCATCGAGGTCGGGTCGTAGGGGTCGAATTCGACCATCCAGCCGAAGCGGTTGGCCTCGTTCGGCTCCTTCTCGACGTCGAAGCGGTCGTGGAAGCGGTACCAGCCGTAGCCGACGTCGCCGGCGACGCCGAGGCGCTTGTAGGCACGCGCCTCCTTGGTCTTGGCGATGTCGCCGGCGAAGTAGTTGTTGAAGTTCTCCTCCGCCATGAGGACGGTGCCCCACGGGGTGATCGAGCCGGCGCAGTTGTTGACGGTGCCGAGCACCTTCTTGCCGGTCGTGTCGGCCGAGGTCTTCAGCCGGTCGTGGCCGGCGGCCGGGCCGGAGATGGCGATCTCGGTGCCGCCGTGGATGCGGCGGTTCATCGGGCTGTCGGCGACGACCGACCACTTGCCGGCGGCATCACGGACGATCTCGACGACGGTGTGGCCGTGCGCCGCCATCTCGACGTCGACCATCTCCTTGGATTGGGTCTTCAGCGAGCGGTCGGCGGCATCCGGGAACATCAGTTCGCGGTCGACGTATTCGTGGTTGATGCAGAGCAGGCCGCGCGCCGGGTCGGCCGAGCCGAAGGGCAGCGGCGTGAAGCCGATGAAGTCGTTGTTGTAGCCGAACTGCAGCAGCTGGGCGGCGGCCGACTGCGTCTTCGGATCGAAGGCCGGCGCGCCCTTCACCACCGCGTCGCCCCAGCGGATCAGCACCGAGGCGTCGTAGCCCTTGGCGACATGATGGGTGTCGTCGTAGGCGTGGGGCAGCGATTCGAAGGTCAGCGTGCCGATCGAGGCGGCCTCGGCGTTCTTGGCGAAGACCGCCGCGCCGACCGAGCCGACGAGGGCGGTGGAGGCGGCGAGCGCCGCCGACCCGCCGAGGAAGGCGCGACGCGACAGCGCCCGCTCGGCGACCACCGCGAAGGGCGTGTTGCCGGAGTCGTTGGTGGGAACGTCGTCGCTGGCGCCTTCGACGTAGCGCGTTTCGATCTGGTCGGTCATGTCCGAGAATACCCTGTTCGAGCCGTGTCCGGCGGTCGGGGGCATTCGACCCGCAGATTGTATCACCGAGATGAAGGTCGCTCGGATCCCTACGACGGCGAAGCCGGAAGGGTCATCCGGTGCGACGGCTTCCCGGCCGTCGCGTCAGGCCTCGGCGGCGGCACGCTCGGCGGCGGCACGCTCGGCGGCGAGGTCGCGCAGGAAGGCGAGCCACTGGTGCGGCTCGACCATGCGCCAGGGCGGCGGGGCGGTGCGGATCGGCGGTAGCTCGGCCATGCGATCGACGAGGACCAGCGCATCGGCGCGCTTCTGGTCGACCCGATGGGCGCGGGCGGCGGCGACGAAGGCGCGGCGGCGCTCGTCGTCGATGGCGAGGCGGGGGGGGGCCGCCTCCGAGGCCGGGGTTTTTTAGGAAGACGGGCGGGCGGCGGCGAGCGCGCCGGCGAAGAAGCCGTCGTCGATCACCCCCTCGCGCCGCATCCGGCGCAGCGTCGCCTCGACGTTGACCAACGCCTCGGTCAGCGGCAGGTGATCCACCTCCTCCGGCCCGTGCAGCTGGGCGACGTCGGCGTCGTCGTAGAGTTCGCCGCGCATGTAGCGGGCGCAGATCTCACCGAGGCCGATCATGCCGTAGGCGGCGCATTCGGCGGCGCGCAGCGCGCCGAGGCTGCCGGCGCCGAGGACGGTGACGCCGTTCGACAGCGCCCACAGGATCTCCTTGTGCCAGGGCGCGGCGACGTCCTCGTAACGGCCGTCGACGAGGCCGATGACGGTGGCGCCTTCGACCACGGCGCGGGCGATGTCGCCCTGCGCCGCCGGACCGCGGCAGACGATGTCGGGATGGGCCGCGAGCCGACCGTCGACGACGAGACCGGAGAGCGTGGGGCCGACGAACAGGATCTTCATACCAGCCCCATCATGGCGCGGACGGCGCGCGGCCCGAAGGTGCGGGCGCGATCACCGGGCGGGTTCTCGAGATCGGGGGCGAAGACCTTGGCGACGGCGAAATCGTTCTCGCCGGTCTCGAGCGGTACGACGATCACCTCGCCGACGCCACCGCGCGTCATTCGCGCCACCATCGTGTCGATCCAGCCGGTGCGCGGTCCGACCGGCTCGGGCGAGGTCACGGGGTGGGGGCGCGGCGTGGCGCGGACGTAGGCGAGGAGGACGCCGGCGAGCTTGGCGGCGGAACGGGCCGGCACGAAGTCGTCGCGGGCGGCGGCGATGGTGGTCAGGCGCGACTGCGCCGCTTCGGTCAGAGCGCGGATGGCGGCGCGCGCCGGCTCGGGATGGCAGCCGGAGCCGGCGGTGAGGTCGAAGTGCTTCCACTTGTCCTCGTGACCGTTGGGCACCGGCGAGATCACCGCGAAGATCACGGGTATGCCGAGATCGGAGGTGACGTCGAAGAGGCGCAGGCGGAAGCCGGCATCGGTGACGATGCGGTCGAGGCGCGTGAGTTCGGGATCGTCGAAGGCGGAGACGGCGACACAGCGCGATTCGACCTGGCGATCGTCGCGCAGCGTCCACAGCGTCATGGCGTCCCGCTCGACGCGCTCGGTGAGGCCGTGCAGCGTCGCTTCCCAGAAGACGTTGCCGGAGGCGAGGCCGTCGGTCGACTGCCACCAACGCGCCGGCTTGCGTCCGTCGGAGAGGACCGCGGCTTCGAGCGGCACCAGCACGGCTTCGCCGGAAACGAGATCGAGCCCCTCGATCCAGGGGAAGGGCTCGTCGTCGGCCGGCGGCGCGACGCCCTTGCGCAGCAACATGTCGAGGCGCTGGAAACGACGTCCGGCATCACGCAGTTGCGCCGTGGTGGCGAGAACGCCGAGGCGATCGGGACGTTCGGCGACGGCGACCTCGATCGCCTCCATGGTGGCGGAGGCGCGCGCCGCGGCGTCGTCCAGGCCCTTGCCCTGAGCGACCGCGAGGGTGCGGGCATTGGGGCGGGTCGCCGCCCAGACCGGGATGCCGATGCAGTCGAGGCCGGTGAGACAGGAGAGGCGGGGGATGGCGGATATGCCGCAATTCGGCCGCATGGCCCGCACCGTGTCGTCGGGCGGGCGCATGCGGTCGAAGTAGATGGATCCGTAGCCGCGCGCCTCCATTTCGGAGACGTTGGACGCCAACAGGGATGCGAGACGCGCGGCAGGGATCATGCGCGGCCTTCGGCGCCGAAGAGCACGTGCGCCGCGGCGGCCGAACGGACGCCGGCGGCGACCGCCGTGTCGACGCCGAACAGAACG
>CALMYM010000224.1 GCA_937873675.1 uncultured Alphaproteobacteria bacterium
CTCTAGACCAACCCGCTGTTACAAGGGTGCAAAGAGCGAAGCGAATTGCACCGGCCGAGCCTGCGATCGGATCGAAGTCGGAGAGACCATCGTGCGCCCACGGTGCAATTCGCTTCGCTCTTTGCACCCTACGGGTCCGCGCCGCGGCGCCCCCTGAACGAAAAAGGCCGGGGATCGCTCCCCGGCCTCTTCGTGTCGAACGGCGGTGATCGCCTCAGCCGATCAGGCCCTTGTCCTTGAGCATGGCCTGCAGCTCGCCGGCCTGGAACATCTCGCGGGTGATGTCGGCGCCGCCGACGAACTCGCCCTTGACATAGAGCTGCGGGAAGGTCGGCCAGTTGGAGTAGTCCTTGACGCCCTGACGCAGTTCGTCGGACTCGAGGATGTTGACGCCCTTGAAGGGCACGCCGAGGTGGCTGAGGATCTGCACGACCTGGCCGGAGAAGCCGCACATCGGCATCTTCGGGGTGCCCTTCATGAAGAGCAGGACGTCGTTGGCCTTCACTTCGGCGTCGATGGCGGTCTGGATGTCGGACATCGGGGTCTTTCCTCTCGTGCGGCGGGTCGAGGGCCCGCGATGGATTCGGAATTCGAACGGGGGATCACGCCGGGGCGCGGGTGGTCAGCGACAGGGCGTGCAGGGGGCCGGCGAGGGCCTCCTTCAGCGCGGCGTTGACCATCTGGTGCTGCTGGACGCGGGACTTGCCGGCGAACTCCGGGGTCACCACTTCCGCCGCCCAATGGTCGCCGTCGCCGGCGAGGTCGGTGATCCGGACGGAGGCCTGCGGAAAGGCGTCCTTGATCAGCTTCTCGATTGCGTCGGCGGTCATCGCCATGCGTCGTCGTCTCCCCTTCTTTGTCCCGATGCCGACGCGATCGTCGCGATGTCGACACGGGCAAGCGTCGCTTTCCGGCTCGAGCGGCTCAGACGCCGCTCATGTAACCGGGGAACCAAGATTCGTGCCGATCACTTAGGTCGGTGACGGCGACGTTCAAGTGGTCGCCGATCACGAGGGCGTCACCCCCGACCGCACCGATGGCGGTGGCCGGCACGCCGGCCATGGCGGCGTCGACGATGAGCTTGGACGCCTCGGCCGCGGAGGCGGTCACGACGTAACGCGCCTGGTCCTCGCCGAAGAGGAAGGCGTGGAGGGCCACGTCGATCTCGGGCAGCAGGATGCGGGCGCCCTTCTTGCCGGCCATCGCCATCTCGGCCAGCGCCACCAGGAGGCCGCCGTCGGAGAGGTCGTGGGCGGCGGTGACGCGGCCGGCGATGACGGCCTCGCGGACGAAATCGCCGTTCTTCTTCTCGACCGCGAGATCGACCGGCGGCGGCGCGCCCTCTTCGATGCCGAAGAGCTCGGAGAGATAGGAGGACTGACCCATCCAGCCGGCGGTGTCGCCGATGAGCACCACGACATCCTCGTCGTGGGTGAAGGCGACGCCGACGGTCCTGGTCACGTCGTCCATCAGGCCGACGGCGCCGATCGCCGGGGTCGGCAGAATGGCGACGCCGTTGGTCTCGTTGTAGAGCGAGACGTTGCCGGAGACGATCGGCATGTCCAGCGCCCGGCAGGCGTCGCCCAGGCCTTCCAACGCCTTCACGAACTGGCCCATGATCTCGGGCCGCTCGGGATTGCCGAAGTTGAGGTTGTCGGTCACCGCGATCGGCAGGGCGCCGACGGCGTTGAGGTTGCGCCAGCTCTCGGCGATCGCCTGCTTGCCGCCCTCGTAGGGGTCGGCCTCGACGTAGCGGGGCGTGACGTCGCAGGTGAAGCCGAGGCCCTTGGCCTTGCCGCCGTTCGGGCGCTCGACGCGGACGACCGCGGCGTCGCCGCCGGGGCGCTGCACGGTGTTGCCCTGGATCAGGTGATCGTACTGCTCCCACACCCAGCGGCGCGAGGAGAGGTTGGGGCTGCCCAGCAGGTCGAGGAGGGCCTGCCGGTAGTCGTCGGGGGCGCGGGTCGCGGCCGGATCGAGGACCGGCTGCTTCTTCGGCTCGACCCAGGGGCGGTCGTATTCGGGGGCCTGATCGCCGAGGTCCTTGATCGGCAGGTCGGCCATGACGTCGCCGTGGTGCTTGACGACGAAGCGCAGCGTGTCGGTGGTCTCGCCGACGATGGCGAAGTCGAGACCCCACTTGCGGAAGATCGCCTCGGCCTGTTCCTCGAGATGGGGGTGGAGGACCATGAGCATGCGCTCCTGGCTCTCCGACAGCATCATCTCGTAGGCGGTCATGCCGGGTTCGCGGGTCGGCACGGCGTCGAGGTTCAGTTCGAGGCCGAGGTTGCCCTTGGCGCCCATCTCGACGGCCGAGCAGGTGAGGCCCGCCGCGCCCATGTCCTGGATGGCGATGACGGCGCCGGAGGCCATCAGCTCGAGCGAGGCCTCGAGCAGCAGCTTCTCGGAGAAGGGGTCGCCGACCTGGACGGTCGGGCGCTTCTCGGCGGAGTTGTCGTCGAATTCGGCCGAGGCCATCGAGGCGCCGTGGATGCCGTCGCGGCCGGTCTTGGAGCCGAGGTAGACGACCGGCATGCCGACGCCCTTGGCCTCCGACAGGAAGATCTCGTCCGATTTCAAAAGGCCCGCGGCGAAGGCGTTGACCAGGCAGTTGCCGTTGTAGCGCTTGTGGAAGTTCACCTCGCCGCCGACGGTGGGCACGCCGAAGGAGTTGCCGTAGCCGCCGACGCCGGCGACGACGCCGGAGACGATGTGGTGGGTCTTGGGATGCGTCGGCTCGCCGAAGCGCAGGGCGTTCATCGCCGCGATCGGGCGGGCGCCCATGGTGAAGACGTCGCGCAGGATGCCGCCGACACCCGTCGTCGCGCCCTGATAGGGCTCGATGTAGGAGGGGTGGTTGTGGCTCTCCATCTTGAAGACCACGGCCTGCCCGTCGCCGATGTCGACGACGCCGGCGTTCTCGCCGGGGCCGATGAGGACGCGTGTCCCCTTGGTCGGCAGCTTCCTCAGCCACTTCTTCGACGACTTGTAGGAACAGTGCTCGTTCCACATGGCCGAGAAGATGCCGAGCTCGGTCAACGTCGGCTCGCGGCCGATGAGATCGAGGATGCGCTGGTACTCGTCCGGCTTGAGGCCGTGTTCGGCGACGAGTTCCGGGGTGATGGCGATGTCGTTTCTCAGCATCGTTGCCTTCCTTCGCAGGGCCGAAGCCCTCGCATCTCATGCCGACCGCCGAGCGATCGTAGAATTCTTCCATGTGGAGCACCTGCCTCGCGGCGGGCTCCCCTTCTCCCCTTAGCCGAGAGAAGGTGGCGCGGAGCGCCGGATGAGGGGGCGCGGCGCTCCCTCTCGGCTCGAGGGTCGCGGTGAGGTCCAGACCCCTCATCCGCCCTTCGGGCACCTTCTCCCGCAAGGGGAGAAGGGAGCCGGGCTCTCGCCCGGCGAGGCTCCCGCGGAGCCTCAGGCGACCTTTGCCAAGCTCTCGAACAGGCCGCGGCCGTCGGTGCCGCCCTGCAGCGCTTCGATCAGGTTCTCCGGATGCGGCATCATGCCGAGCACGTTGCCGCGCTCGTTGACGATGCCGGCGATGTGGTTGAGCGAGCCGTTGGGGTCGGCGGCCTCGGTGGTGCGGCCGAGTTCGTCGCAGTAGCGGAAGACCACGCGGCCCTCACCCTCGAGACGGGCGAGCGTCTCCGGGTCGGCGTAGTAGTTGCCTTCGCCGTGGGCGATCGGGCAGCGGATGACCTGACCGGCGGTGTAGGCGGAGGTGAAGGCGGTGGTCGGGTCGTCGACGCGCAGATGCACCTCCTTGCAGACGAACTTCAGCGAAGCGTTGCGCATCAGGGCGCCCGGCAGGAGGCCGATCTCGGTGACGATCTGGAAGCCGTTGCACACGCCGAGGACGTAGCCGCCGCGCTCGGCGTGGCGCTTGACCGCGTCGATGATCGGCGAGCGGGCGGCGATGGCGCCGCAGCGCAGGTAGTCGCCGTAGGAGAAGCCGCCGGGCACGGCGACGACGTCGATGCCTTCGGGCAGTTCGGTCTCGGTGTGCCAGACCATGACCGGCTTCACGCCCGTCACCACTTCGAAGGCGCGGGCCATGTCGCGTTCGCGATTGATGCCGGGGAAGACGAGAACGGCGGACTTCATGGGCTTCATCCTGTCACGGGGCCGGGCGGTGCGGGCCGCGGCCGAAGGTCTCGAGCGACGGGCGCGGGCGCGAGAGGCGCGTCGCGACGCCCGGAGCCGGCGGCTCGGCGCGGCTCAGACCAGTTCGATCCGGTAGTTCTCGATGACGGTGTTGGCGAGCAGCTTCTCGCACATGGCGGTGACCTCGGCCTCGGCGGCGGCGCGGTCGGAGGTGGCGAGATCGAGCTCGATCAGCTTGCCCTGGCGGACGTCGTCGACGCCGGCGAAGCCGAGGCTCTTCAGGGCGCCCTGGATCGCCTTGCCCTGGGGGTCGAGAACGCCGTTCTTGAGGGTGACGGTGACGCGGGCTTTCATGGGGGTCGTCCTCGGCTGATGGCACGGGCTCGGAAACGCCGAAAAGGCCGGTCCGGACTCGCCGTCCGCCGACGTCTCTTCGATCGAGCCCGCGCGTAGCATGCGGCGCGGGGTGGGGCAAGCCGAACACACGGAGAGGCGCACCGAACGACTGGGCCGGATCGAAGGTTGGCAGCCCTTCTCGCGTCTAGTAGAACCGGGCGGTTCTTCGAGAAATGGTGCGGTGCGGCCGCGAGAGGGATTTCGAGCATGGCGGGTGACAAGCGGGTCGAAGCGGCGAAGCGGATCGCGGCCCATGTGGCCGAGAAGGTCGACGCCGATCTGTCGCTCGAACTGTGGAACGGCGAGGTCGTGCCGCTCGGGAAGAAGGCGCGCGACGACATCCGTATCCGCATCGCCCATCCCGATGTCATCCGCCGGATGCTGCTCTCGCCGAAGCTGATGACCGTCTACATGCTCTATGCGGCGGGCGACTTCGACATCGTCGGCGGCACGCCGCTCGAGGCGATCGAGCGTTGGGACCACATCAAGGCGCTGGAAACTGCGCGTGGTCTGTCCAAGTGGTGGCTGATCAAGAACCTCCTGCCCTTCGTCTTCTCCCGCCGCGACGTCGCGGCCATCGATGCCGGCAACGCCTATACCGCCGACGTGGCGAAGAAGCCGGAATCGGGCCGCAACGACATGGAACTGATCCAGTTCCACTACGACGTGTCGAACGAGTTCTTCGGGCTCTTCCTCGATCCCGAGATGGTCTATTCGAGCGCCTATTTCCAGGACGACGAGACGACGCTCGAGGAAGCGCAGATCTTCAAGCTCGACATGATCTGCCGGCGTCTCAGGCTGAAGCCGGGCGACAAGCTGCTCGACATCGGCTGCGGCTGGGGCGGCCTGATCTGCCATGCGGTCGTCAACTACGGCGTCACCGCACACGGCGTGACGCTGTCGCAGAAGCAGTTCGACTTCGTCACGGCGAAGCTCGCTCGCCTCGGCATCTCCGACAAGGTCAAGCTCGAGCTCAAGGACTATCGCGAGATCGAGGGCGAGGAGGTCTACGACAAGATCGCCCAGATCGAGATGTTCGAGCACGTCGGTCTCGACAACCACGATCGCCACTTCATGCACATGCGCAAGCTCTTGAAGCCGCGCGGTCTCTACCTGCACCAGGCGTCGGTGCGGCGGGCGACGCGCGACCTCTCGAAGTTCCGCAAGCAGACCGCCTACATGAAGTTCATCACCACCTGCATCTTCCCCGGTGGCGAACTCGACCACATCGGCCTGACGGTGACCAACCTCGAGCGCCTCGGCTTCGAGGTGCACGACGTCGAGAACTGGCGCGAGCATTTCTCGCGCACGACGCGGTGCTGGAGCGAGCGGCTCGCCGCCAACCGCGACAAGGCGGAGGCGGAAGTCGGTGCGGCCAAGAACCGGCTGTGGCTCGCCTATTTCGCCATGAGGGCGGTCGGGTTCCAGCGCGGCCCGATCCTGGTGTACCAGACGCTCGCCTCCAAGCGGCGCTCCGGGTTCTGGGGCCTGCCGTGGACGCGCAAGGACCTCTATCGCTGAGGGCTACGCGGCTTGCGCACCCCATGAAACTTCGGCCGGCCGGCGTCGCGAGACGCCGGCCGATGTCGTTTCGGGGGGGGCGGGAGCTTCGCGGCCGTGCGCGATGGTTCGAGACGCGCTCGCGAGGCGAGCGCTCCTCACCATGAAGCGCTCGTGATGTCCCCGGCAACGACAAGCGCCTCATGGTGAGGAGCGCCGTAGGCGCGTCTCGAACCATCGCGCACCGAGCCCGTCGGCGCGCCGGCGGACTTGGACGCCCTTTCGAGCGGAACGGCGCAGGCTCGGGGCGGGAGAGGGCGCGGGTAGGCGCGGGCGGGCGCCGGAGATCACCGGAGACCACCGTATCGCAGCGGTGCGGCCCGAACCCCACCAGCGATCGTACCTTCCAAAATGCGCTTGATCGCCCATGCGCATGAGCGCATATCGATGATCGCGAAGGGTGCGTTGGGCGAACGGGTCGGCGTCCGCACATCGGCAGTTATCGGGGCGGCGTGCGCGTGCCGGGGATCGTCCAGATGGCGCTCGTACGCCGGGGATCGCCGAGGCGGCGTTTACAGCGAGAGGACAGGGGTGGCCATCCGCATGGGGCGGTCGCCGCGATGGCATTCGAAGAACCGAGGATCCGCACGATGAAACAGACCGTCGATCTCCTCTCCGCCCTCGCCGAACCGACCCGTCTCGGGGCTCTCGGGCTTCTGTGGGACGGGCGCGAGCACTGTGTCTGCGAATTGATGGAGCGGCTCGGGGCGACCCAGTCGCGGATGTCGCGGCACATGAGCGTGCTCGAGGCGGCGGGGCTGGTGACCGGGCGGCGGGATCGTCAGTGGGTGCGCTACACCCGCTCGGCGAAGCTCGCACCGGAGGTGGCGGCGCTGGTCGATGCGGCGCTGGCGCATGCCGGCGACGGCCTCGAAACGGAGGTGGCGGCATGAGCGAGAGTCGTGGGGCGTGCTGCGCGGTGCCGGCGGCGCCTGTATCGAAATCCCCGACCTCGTCGCGGGGTGTGTGGATCGGCGGGACTCTCGCCGCTCTCGTCCTGTGGTGGGCGGTCTACGGCCAGTTGAAGCCACTCGCCGATCGGGCGACGGCGGCGTTGCCGCTCGAGCCCGGCAGCCGGGCGGCCGAGGCGATCGCCTTCTTCCTCTACGACACGCCCAAGGTGCTGATGCTGCTCACCCTGGTGGTCTTCGTCATGGGCGTGGTGCGCAGCTTCTTCTCGGCGGAACGGACGCGGGCGCTGCTTGCCGGACGCGCCGAGGGCGTCGGCAACGTCGCCGCCGCCGGTCTCGGCATCGTCACGCCGTTCTGCTCGTGCTCGGCGGTGCCGCTGTTCATCGGCTTCGTCTCGGCCGGGGTGCCGCTCGGCGTCACCTTCTCCTTCCTGATCGCCGCGCCGATGATCAACGAAGTGGCGCTCGGCCTGCTCTTCGCCCTGCTCGGCTGGAAGGTGGCGGCGACCTATCTCGCCTTCGGCCTCGGCGTGGCGATCGTCGCCGGCTTCGTCATCGGCCGCTTCCACCTCGAAGGGTGGCTGCAGGAATGGGTCAAGGCGGTACGGGCCGGGACCATCGAGCTGCCGGCCGAAGACCTCGACGTGGTCGATCGGCTCAGGGCCGGCATCGACGCGGTGAAGGACATCGTCGGCAAGGTGTGGATGTGGATCCTCGCCGGCATCGCCGTCGGGGCGTTCATCCACGGCTGGGTGCCGGCGGATCTGCTCGCCTCGATCATGGGGCGCGGGGCGTGGTGGTCGGTGCCGGCGGCGGTGGTGATCGGCATCCCGATGTATTCCAGCGCCGCAGGAATCGTGCCGGTGGTCGAGGCGCTGATCGCCAAGGGCGCGGCGCTCGGCACCGTGCTCGCCTTCATGATGAGCGTCATCGCGCTCTCCGCCCCCGAACTGCTGATCCTGCGCAAGGTGCTGACCGACCGTCTGATCGCCGTCTTCGTCGGCGTCGTCGGGCTCGGCATCCTGGCGGTGGGCTACCTTTTCAACGCGCTCTTCGGCTGAGAAGAGCGAAGACCGGGAGACTTCCGATGAAGGACGTCAAGGTACTGGGACCGGGCTGCAAGCGCTGCGAGGCGACGGCCGAGATGGTGAAGACGGAAGCGGCGAAGCTCGGGCTCGAGATCGCGCTCGAGAAGGTCACCGACTACGCGGCGATCGCCGGCTTCGGCATCGCGGCGACCCCGGGCATCGTCGTCGACGGCAAGGTCGTCCATGCCGGCGGCCTGCCCAGGGCCGAAGACGTGGCGAAGTGGCTGGCGGCGTGAGGCGTCCGGCGACGGCGGTTCGTCCGGGCGTGAGAAAAGGCCGGCGCCTCGCGGCGCCGGCCTTTCGTTTCATCCGATCGATCCGCGGATCGCGCCTCACTCCACCAGCGTCGGGCCGGTGCCGGCGGCGGGGGTGACGTTGTCGTTGAGTATGCCGAGGCGGCGGGCGACTTCCTGGTAGGCCTCGAGCATGCCGCCGAGGTCGCGACGGAAGCGGTCCTTGTCGAGTTTGTCGCCGGTCGACTGGTCCCACAGGCGGCAGCTGTCGGGCGAGATCTCGTCGGCGAGCACGATGCGCATCATGTCGCCTTCCCACAGCCGGCCGAACTCGATCTTGAAGTCGACGAGGCGGATGCCGACGCCGAGGAACAGGCCGGAGAGGAAGTCGTTGACGCGGATGGCGAGCGCCATGATGTCGTCGATGTCCTGCGGGCTCGCCCAGCCGAACGCCGTGATGTGCTCCTCCGACACCATCGGGTCGTTGAGCTCGTCGTTCTTGTAGTAGAACTCGATGATCGAGCGCGGCAGCTGCGTGCCCTCGGGGATGCCGAGGCGGGTCGACAGCGAGACGGCGGCGGCGGTGCGCACCACCACCTCCAGCGGGAAGATCTCCACCTCGCGGATCAACTGCTCGCGCATGTTGAGCCGCTTGATGAAGTGAGTCGGCACACCCAGCGCGTTCAGCTGGTTGAAGACGAACTCGGAGATGCGGTTGTTGAGCACGCCCTTGCCGTCGATGACGGCGTGCTTCTTGGCGTTGAACGCGGTCGCGTCATCCTTGAAGTGCTGGATGAGCGTACCGGGTTCGGGACCCTCGTAGAGGATCTTGGCCTTGCCTTCGTAGATGCGGCGCCGACGATTCATGGGTACGTACCGTGGTCTGAAGAGGAAATCCATTCGGCCGAAGGCCTCCGAGATCGGCCCGTCCGGGTGCGGGCCGGTTGCCGGGACCGGTGCGACCGGTCTCGCGGCGACGACGAGGCGCGCGGACGACCTCCCACGAAAACCGGCTTTCGCCGCCGGCCTCCACCGGAGGACGACGCGCGGGCCCGGGGAATCTCCCCACGTCCCGCTCGCCGACGA
>CALMYM010000225.1 GCA_937873675.1 uncultured Alphaproteobacteria bacterium
GGGCGTGGCGAGATCGCGGCGGATGTCCTCGACCGCCGCCTCCTGCGAGCCGGTGAGGCGATAGGGCAGGGCGTCGACGATGCGCTCGGTCAACTCGCCGGTGGCGAGGCGCGGCGGCTTCGCCGTGCGCTTGGCCGAGGCACGCACCAGGGCCAGCGTCAGCTGCTGGGCGAGGAACTCGTCATAGGCGAGGCGGGCGAGCGCCGGGGCGTCGGGTCCCTCGCCGGGCGTCGCCTCCGGGTGGGGGATGGTCCTGAGCGCGTCGCGGAAGTCCGGCCAGCGATGCCGGGCGAGCCATTCGGGATCCTGCCATTCGGCAAGCCGCGGGCAGCGGTCGAGCGCGGCGGCCACCGCACGGGCGATGGCGCGCGAGGCGAGCCCCTCGGTCTGCGGATAGACCGGCTCGATCAGCGGCAGCTTCTCGAACTCCGCCTCGGTCACCACGTGGTCGGGGTGGACCATCTGCGGCGCGCCGTTGAACCACTCGACCTTGCCCGACACCCAGCGCGTCTCGCCCTCGGGCAGGAGCTTCGCCAGCCAATCGGCGTGGGCCGAGAAGAAGACGAGGGCGATCTCGCCGGTCTCGTCGAAGCCGTAGACCTTGTAGGGCGCCCGTGAGCCGCGCGGCGGCGCGCGATGGCGGTCGACGGTGAGATGAAGCGTGACGATCGCCCCTTCCGGCGCGCGGGCGACGCCGGGGCGTAGCCGCCGATCGACGATGCCGGACGGGCGATGGAAGAGCAGATCGACGAGCCGCGCACCCGCCCCCGCCTCCACCGCGACGCCGTCGAGCAACCGGTCATAGAGCGCCGCGGTCTTCGGGCCGACGC
Organism: uncultured Alphaproteobacteria bacterium; assembly: GCA_937873675.1. GTDB lineage: Bacteria > Pseudomonadota > Alphaproteobacteria > Rhizobiales > Ancalomicrobiaceae > CALBKH01. The sequence continues at coordinate 831 of CALMYM010000225.1, forward strand.
CGGGAAGGCCGGTCAACGAGGCGAAGAGGGGCGTGAGGATGTCGGGACGCATCGCGGCTCGCCGGCGTTCGGGAGCGAGGTTCCTCGAACCGTTTGTAGCAGGCGGGTCGCGCGGCGGGAAAGGGCGAGCCTCAGCCCATCCACTGGCTGACGGGGGCGGCGGCCTCCTGGAGCGGCTGCGAGATCACGTCGAGGAGGACGGGACCGTCGTGCGCCAGGGCCTTCGCCAGCGTCGGGGCGAGATCGCGCGGATCCTCGACGCGGAAGGCGGTCACGCCGTAGGCGCTGGCGATGCGGGCGTGGTCGGTGCGGTCGAAATCGACAGAGAAATAGCGCTCGCCGTAGCCGGCGCGCTGGCTCGCCTTGATCCAGCCGAAGACCGAGTTGGAGATGACGATCATCAGGATCGGCACCTTGAGCCGGACGATGGTCTCGAGCTCGCCCACCGTGAACCCGAACGAGCCGTCGCCCATGATCGCCACGACCTGGGCTCCGGGTCGGCCGATGCGGGCGCCGGTCGCCGCCGACATCGAATAGCCGAGCGCGCCGTGGGCACGGTTGGTGACGAAGTGGCGGCCGGGACGGCGCAGCTCGTAATAGGCCGAGACATACGGGCAGGGGGTGCCGGGATCGGCGACGACCACCGCCGTGTCGGGGAGCGCGGCGGCGAGATCGCGGATCAGGCGCTCCGGGCGGATCGGCATCTCGTCGGAGGCGGCGAGGGCGGCGAAGGCCGACCACTTCACCCGCTTCGCTTCGGCGACCAGCGCGCGGCCGGCGCCGTCGCGCGGCGGACGGCCGGCGAGCCGATCGGCGACCGCCGCATCGAGCGCTTCGAGCGCCAGTTTGGCGTCGCCGACCAGGGCCACCTCGGTCGAGTAGTTGACGGCGATCGCCGCCGGATCGACGTCGATGTGGACGATCGGCACGCTCGGCGCGGGATGGCGCCAGTGCTCGGTCGAGGTCGAGCCGGCACGGCAGCCGACGATCACCACGAGATCGGCGGCGTCGATCACCGCCCGGGTGGCGCGGACGCCGCCGTTGGAACCGACGACGCCGGCGCAGAGATCATGGGTCTCGGCCAGCGCCCCCTTGCCGCTCACCGTCGTGGTGACCGGGGCGTCGAGGCGTTCGGCCAGCCTCGCCAGCACGTCGCTCGCATCCGCCGCGATCACGCCGCCGCCGACCAGGAACACCGGCCGTCGCGCCCCGACCATGAGATCGGCGGCGCGTTCGACGTCGTCGACCGCCGGCGCCGAGCGCCAAGCGGGAGCGCGGCCGTGTTCCGGCTGCGCCCAGATCTCGCTTTCGGGAACCGTCCCGGTCTGGACGTCGAAGGGCAGGCCGATGTGGGCCGACCCCGGCTTGCCGGTGGTCATGGCGCGGAAGGCGGCGCGCATCGCCCGCGGCAGGTCGACTGCGCGATCGAGCACCGTGTTCCACTTGGTCAGCGGTCGATAGAGGCCCTTCTGGTCGAGTTCGGTCAGCGGAAACCGCCCGCGCGAGGCGACCGAGACGTCGGAGGTGATGCCGAGCACCGGCACCGAACTCTCGTTGGCCTCGACGATGCCGGGCAGCAGATAGGTCGCGCCGCCGCCGCTCGGACCCTCGCAGACGCCGACCTTGCCGGTCACTCGGGCGTAACCGTCGGCCATGTAGGCGGCGGACCGCTCGTCGCGGGTGAGGATGTGGCGGATGCCGCGGCCGTCCTTGAAGAAGGCGTCGTAGAGCGGCAGCGAGGTGTCGCCGCACAGGCCGAAGACGGTGTCGACGCCGTTCAGTTCGAGCATCCGCAGCAGGGCTTCGGCGCCGTTGAGTTCGTTGCTCATGAGGGCAGGCTCCGAGGGGGACGGGAAAACCGTCTACAGACCTGTATTCAGGCTAGGTGAGGGCGCGGGGACTGTCAACGCGAGGGAAGGGGAAGGGGGAAGGGGAAGGGGAAGGGGGAAGCCTGGGGAGGACGGATCCGACGCGGTCGTTCCGTAACGCGACCCCTCGAAGCGACGGGACCGCTCGGCGAGATCGGAAGCGCCGGGGCGCCTCCCTTTTCCGCCAGCGGTACCTTGGTGCCATCCACCGAGTCGGCTCCCTCGGTGCGCGATGCTTCGAGACGCCGCCTTCGGCGGCTCCTCAGCATGAGGGGGTCTCCTTCGAACGGAAATCTCCGATCCCTCATCCTGAGGAGGGCCGAAGGCCCGTCTCGAAGGATCGGGCACGGGCTCGTATCCGCGGTTTCGCCCGAAACTACTCGGGCGGACGACGAGATCGCCGCCCCGCCGTCATCTTCCTCCGACCCTTCGATAGAACCCGGCGAGCAGCAGCGGCGTCAGGTACATCGGCAGTTGGTAGCAGCCGACGAAGAGCATGATCGGCTCGACGATGCCGTCGGGCAGTGCGGTGAGCAGCAGGATGAAGTTGCGGTTGCCGCTGGCGATGCCGATCGCCGGGGCGGCGTCGGAGGCGCCGAAGCGGCGGGCGAGGAGCGCGCCGACGATCTGGAAGCCGAAATTGGCGGCGAAGGCGGCGAGTGCGGTGATCGCCACCACGGCCGGATCGCGGCGGATCTCGAGCGCGATCGCCTCCATCACGCCGATCACCACGATCGCGAACACGAGGGTGGAGAGCCCGTCGGCGGCGGCGAGCCGGCTGCGTCCGAGATCTGGGGCGAGGCGGGCCCGCGCCGCGAAGCCGACGAGGGCGGCGACGCCGATGAGCCCGGCGAGGCGCAACGCGGCCGGCGCGACGGCGGTGGGATCGCCGAGGTCGCCGGAGGCGAGGAACACCGGCACCACGGTCAGCGGCAACAGGCCGGTCGCCACCACGACGAGCCGCAGCGCCGGCGCCGGGTCGCCGCCGACCAGGATGGTCAGGTTCGGCGTGCCGGCGATCGGCGCGGTGGTGGTCATGATCAGCAGCGCCATGGCGATCGGCCCGGCGAGGCCGAAGCCGCGCTCGACCGCGAGCACGGCGAGCGGCACGGCGATCTGCAGGAGGACGACGAGCAGAAGCGTCGACGCCATCGCCGACAACGCCCCCCAGGCGGCCCGTGCGCCGATGCGGAAGGCGGCGATCGCCAGGAGGACGGCGATGAGGAGGCCGATGTGCGGCCGGATCGCCCCGGCGAGGCTCGGCGACACGATGCCGGCGAGAAGCCCCGCGACGAGCACGCCGCGGCCGTGGCGGGCGAGGGCGCCGAGGAGGGTCTCGAGGGTCGACCCGAAGCTCATCCCGGCGCCAGGGTGAGGTGGTCCGGCAGCCAGGTGGCGAGTTCGGGGAACATGATCATGACGAAGACCATGGCGATCATGATCAGGAACATCGGGAAGGCCGACTTCGCCACGAACCCCATCTGATGGCCGGTCATGCCCTGCATGACGAAGAGGTTGAAGCCGACCGGCGGGGTGATCTGGGCCATCTCGACGACGAGGACGATGAAGATGCCGAACCAGATGACGTCGATGTCGACCTGTCGGATCATCGGCTCGACGATGGCGATGGTCAGCACCACCGAGGAGATGCCGTCGAGGAAGCAGCCGAGGACGATGTAGAAGACCAGCAGCGCCATGATCAGCTGGAACTTGGTCAGTTCCATCGAGCCGATCCAGGTCGCCAGCGCCCGCGGCAGACCGGTGAAGCCCATCGACATCGACAGGAACGCGGCGCCGCACAGGATCAGCGCGATCATCGCCGAGACGCGGGTGGCGCCGAGCAGGCTCTCGACGAAGGACTTGAAGGTCAGCGACCCCTGCGCCGCGGCGAGGATCAGCGAGCCGGCGACGCCGATGGCGGCGGCCTCCGTCGCGGTGGCGAGGCCGGCGTACATCGAGCCGATCACCGCGATGATCAGCAGGATCACCGGGATCAGGAAGCGTGACCGGGAGACCCGCTCGGTGAAGCTCATCGGCGGTTCCGGCGTCGGGGCGAAGTCCTTCGCCGTCTTCACCCAGATGACGAGATAGCCCATGAACATCAGGGCGAGCACCAGACCCGGCACGATGCCGGCCATGAACAGCTTGGTGATCGACTCGTTGATGGTGACGCCGTAGACGATCAGCGTCAGCGACGGCGGGATCATCAGCCCGAGGGTGGCGGCGCCGGCGAGCGTGCCGATGATCATCCGTTCCGGATAACCGCGCTTCTTCAGCTCCGGCACCGTCATCTTGCCGACGGTGGTCAGCGTCGCGGCCGACGAGCCGGAGACGGCGGCGAAGATGGTGCAGCCGACGATGTTGGTGTGGAGGAGCCCGCCGGGCAATCGCGCCATCCATGGCGCCAGCCCCTTGAACATGTCCTCCGACAATCGGGTGCGGAACAGGATCTCTCCCATCCAGATGAACAGCGGCAGGGCGGTGAGCGACCACGACGACGCCGACGACCACATCGCTGTGATCATCGCGTCGCCGACCGGCCGCGAGGTGAAGAGGATCATGCCGACGAAGGCGACCCCGGTCAGCGCCAGCCCGATCCACACGCCGGTGGAGAGCAGGAAGAACAGAACGACCAGGAAGAGCGCGGTGAACTCCAGTTGATCCATGCCCGCTCACTCCACCTGGATCGTGTCTTCGGCGCCCGACCCGATGCCGGACGCGCCGGAGAACAGGTAGCGGGCGAAGTTGTCGAGGAAGGCGACGGCGAAGAGGATCGCCCCGGCCGCCATGGCGGTCTGCGGGATCCACAGCGGCGTGGCGTCGAGACCCTGGCTGAGATCGCCGAGCTTCCACGACCAGTAGACCGCCCGGCAGGCGTACCAGGCGATGTAGCCGGAGATGGCGGTGCCGACGGCGAGCGCCCAGATCTCCAGCGGTCGGCGCATCCGCGGGATGACCTCGTGGAGCATCGTCACCCGGATGTGCGACCCGCGGTTCAAGGCCGCGGCGAAGGCGAGGAACGACGAGGCCGCCATCAGATAGCCGGCGTAGTCGGTCGAGCCGCGCAGCGACACGCCGGCCCAGCGGGCGATCATCTGGGCGACGATCAGGCCGAAGACGCCGAGGAGGGAGAGCGCCGCGAGGACTCCGGCGACGAAATAGAGCGCATCGAGCACGCTGCGCAGGAGACGGGCGATCGCCATCGCTGAACCCGAGCGGGAGAGGAAGGGAGGACACGGGCGCAGAGCGTACCCGTGTCCTCGGAGGATGCGTCGATCACTTCGCCTCGAAGGCGTCGATGATCGCCTTGCCGGCCGGACCGGCCTTGGTGATCCATTCGCCGGTCATGGTCTTGCCGAAGGCGTTCAGTTCGCCGGCGAGCGTCGCGTTGGGCTTGGCGACGGTCATCTTGTTGGCCGCCAGCGCGTCCAGGTACTTCTGGGTGAGCGCCCGCGACTTGGCGAGGCCGTCGGCCGCGGCCTTGTCGCCGCAGGTCTTCATCGCCGCCTGATCGGCCGCGGAGAGCTTGCCGAAGGAGTCCTTGTTGGCGAAGACGACGTTGCGCGGCAGCCAGGCGTCGACCTCGTAGAAGTTGGTCATGTACTCCCACGCCTTGACGTCGAAGCCGGTGGAGCCCGACGAGATGAAGCTGTCGGCGACGCCGGTGGCGAGAGCCTGCGACAGGTCGGCCGCTTCGATCTGCACCGGGATCATGCCGGCGAGTTCGGCGATGCGGGCGGTGGCGACCGAATAGGAGCGGAACTTCACGCCCTTCAGGTCGGCGACCGCGTTGATCGGCTTCTTGGTGTAGAGGCCCTGCGGCGGCCACGGCACGGCGTAGACGTAGACGAGGTTCTGGCTGGCGAGCAGCTTCTCGAGCTCGGGACGGGCCGCCTTCCACAGCTTCTCCGAGGCGTCGAAGCTCGACGCCAGGAACGGAATGCTGTCGACGCCGTAGAGGGCGTTCTCGTTGGCGTGGGCCGAGATCAGGCGTTCGCCGATCGGCGCCTGTCCGGTCTGGACGGCACGCTTGATGTCGTTGCCCTTGAACAGGGCGCCGTTGGGATGGACGGTGATGTCGACGCGGCCGGCGGTCGCGCCCTTGACGCAGGCGCCGAAGGCGACCGCCGTCTCGGTGTGGAAATTGGTGGCCGGATAGGCCGCCGGCAGATCCCAGCCCTCGGCCAGGGCCGCGCCGCCGCCGAGAACCTGCGCCGCGAACGCGGCCATCATCCAACCCGACTTCGATACCTTCATGTCGACCACTCCCTGGATCCGCCGGTGTCACCGACGCACATGTTGTCGGGCCGCGAAAGGATTTTTCCGTGACGCAGCCGATCGGAAAAAACGAGTTCTTTGACGCCTGTATACGGATCATGATGCAAATGACCCGACCGTCAAGCCGGAATCTCTCGCCTCGGAAGCGCAGCGCGGCGGGACCGGTCGCCGCGCTCCGGCGCCTCGCGAGGAGCCGTCACAGCGGTTCTCCCGGGAGGGATTGCATCGGGTCGCGATTTGGCTTCATCTCGGGCATTCAGATCTGAATACGGACCGGACGGGGCATCGCCCCCATCGGTGGAGAATGCGCCATGGCGGAGCGGGTCGTCGTCGTCGGTGGGGGAGCGGTCGGAGCGGCCTGTGCGCTCGAAGCGCATCGGCGCGGCTTCGCGGTGACGTTGGTCGAACCCGGTGATCCCGGCGGCGATCAGGCGACGAGCTACGGCAACGCCGGCTGGCTGTCGGTGCAATCGGTGATCCCGCCGTCCGAACCGGGCGTGTGGAAGAAGATCCCCGGCTATCTGCTCGATCCGCTCGGGCCGCTCGCCATCCGCCCGCTGCACCTGCCCGGCATCGCGCCCTGGCTCCTGCGCTACATGGCGTCGGGGTGGACGCGCGAGCGCATCCACGCCATCGCCGGTATGCTGCGCCCGCTCCTCGCCGATGCGCCGACGCTCAACCGCGAGGCGGCGGAGGAGGCCGGGGTCGCCGACCTCGTCGCCGCCTCGAGCGGCCTCGCCCACGTCTTCCGCGACCGCGCCGCCTTCGAGGCCGAGACCAGTTGGCGGACCCGCGCCGCCGTCGGCATCCGCTGGGACGAGATCGAGGGCGACGCGGTGCGCGAACTGCTGCCCGAGATCGATCCGGCCTATCGCTTCGCCGTGCTGGTGCGCGAGGGCGGTCACTGCCGCGATCCCGGCGGCTTCGTCGCCGCGCGGGTGCGCCACGCCGAACGGCTCGGGGTGACGCTGGTCCGGGCGAAGGCCTTCGATTTCGCCTACACCGGCTGCCGCCTCTCCGGCGTCGTCACCGATGCCGGCACCATTCCCGCCGATCGCGCGGTGATCGCCGCCGGCATCCGCTCGACGCCGCTCGCCGAGCGCTTGGGCCTGAAGGTGCCGATGGAGAGCGAGCGCGGCTATCACGTCGAGATCGACGGGCTCGACGCCGGACCGGCGATCCCGGTGATGATCCAGGATCGCAAGGTGGCGATCACCCGCATGGCCAAGGGCCTGCGCGTCGCCGGTCAGGTCGAACTCGCCGGCGTCGAGGCGGCGCCCAACTGGCATCGCGCCGAGGTGCTGAAGACCCATCTCCTCGGCGTCTTCCCCTCGCTCGCCCCGGCGATCCGCGACGGCGCGGCGCGGATGTGGCTCGGCCACCGCCCGAGCACGCCGGACGGCCGGCCGGTGATCGGCCGTTCGCCCCACGCCGACGTGTTCGTCGCCTACGGCCACGGCCACATCGGACTGGCCAGCGGCCCCAAGACCGGCCGCATCGTCGGCGATCTCCTGCTCGGGCGGACGCCCGAGATCCCGATCGACGGCTTCGCGCCGGATCGCTTCCGCCCCTCACCCGCCACCGGAGGGCAGCCGACATGACCACGTCCGGTTCCCCCGTCGGCCCGACGGCGCGCGGCGGCAAGGCGATCTACGGCGCACCGCTCGGCATTCTCATGCTGGAGGCGCGCTTTCCCCGCATCCTCGGCGACATGGGCAACGCCGAGACCTGGCCCTTCCCGGTGCTCTATCGGGTGGTGCGCGGCGCGAGCCCCGAGAAGGTGGTGCTGAAGGGCGCGGCGGGGCTCCTGCCCGACTTCGTCGAAGCGGCGCGTGATCTGGTGCGTCTCGGCGCCGAGGCGATCACCACCAATTGCGGCTTCCTGGCGTTGTTCCAGAAGGAACTCGCCGAAGCGGTCGGCGTGCCGGTCGCCACCTCGTCGCTGATGCAGGTGCCGTGGGTGCAGGCGACGCTGCCGCCCGGCCAGCGGGTCGGCATCGTCACGGTGTCGAGTTCGACCCTGACGCCCGCCCATCTCGCCGGCGCCGGGGTGCCGCTCGACACGCCGGTCGTCGGCACCGAGCGGGGCTGCGAGTTCTTCCGCGTGCTGATCCTCGCCGAGAAGGACGACATGGACATCGGGCTGGCCGAGGCCGACATCCTGGCGGCGGGGCGCGAACTGGTGGCGCGCCACCCCGACGTCGGGGCGGTGGTGCTCGAATGCACCAACATGCCGCCCTATGCCGCCGCGCTCGCCGCCGAGATCGGCCGGCCGGTCTACGACATCTACTCGATGATCTCCTGGTTCCACGCGGGTCTGCGCCCGCGGCGGTTCCGGCGCGAGGGGTGATACCATCGGCCGTTGAAGATGACCGATGGTATTCCTGGCGCGAATTTCTCATGCCTCTGATGCAGATGAGAAA
>CALMYM010000226.1 GCA_937873675.1 uncultured Alphaproteobacteria bacterium
AGCAGGAGAAGCAGTTCGCGTGGTCGCGAAACGGTGGCGGAGACGGTCATGAGGGCCTCGATCTCGAAGAACACCGGACCTGAATAGCCCGCGCCCCCACCGCGATGGTTCGGTCGGGACCGAAGCGTCGCCGGCTGACCGTCGCGAGCGATCGGACTATCTTCACGGGATGATCGAGGTCGTCGCCCCCACCACCGTCGCCTTCGCCTCCGCCAACACCGTCGCCGAGGTCGCCGCGGCGATCGGCGATCCGGTGCGCGCCGCCATGCTCGTGGCGCTGATGGACGGCCGCGCCCGCACCGCCGGCGAACTCGCCGCCCTCGGCGGCATCACCGCCCAGACCGCCAGCGGCCACCTCGCCCGCATGGTCGAGGCCGGGCTCGTCGTGGCCGAGAAGCAGGGGCGCCATCGTTACGTCCGGCTCGTCGATCCGGCCGTCGCCACGGTGCTGGAATCGTTGATGGCGGTCGCCGCGATCGCGCCGCCGCGTCACCGGCCGACCGGCCCGGCGGACGCCGCCCTACGCGAGGCCCGCACCTGCTGGGACCACCTCGCCGGCCGTCTCGGCGTCGCTCTCGCCGATGCGCTGGCGCGCGACGGCCGCATCGTTCTCGCCGACGGCGCCGCGCTGGTCACGGACGTCGGCGAAGCCTTCTTCTGCGACTTCGGCATCGATCTCGGTCGGCCTCCGGCGAGCCGCCGGCCGCTCTGCCGCGCCTGTCTCGACTGGAGCGAACGACGCCCGCATCTCGGCGGCCGTCTCGGCGCCGCCCTTCTCGCCCGCTTCCGGGAACTCGGCTGGCTGGTTCCCGGCCCGCGCGATCGGGCGCTGCGTCTCACGCCACGGGGCCGAAGCGGCTTCGCCGAGAGCTTCGGCATCGAGGTCAGCCGAGCGCCAACTTGAGGCCGACGAGCGCCAGCACCACGGCGAGCAGCGGCCGCAGGATCCGCTCCGAGGTGCGCGGCGCCAAGAGGCTGCCGATCAGGATGCCGGGGATCGATCCGGCGAGAAGCTGGCCGAGCAGCACCAGATCGACCGAACCGATCCACCAGTATCCCGCCCCGGCGATCAGGGTCAGCGGCACCGCGTGCGCGATGTCGGAGCCGACCAGCCGCACCAGCGGCAGATTGGCGTAGAGGATCAACAGCACGGTCATGCCGATCGCGCCGGCGCCGACCGACGAGATCGACACGACGAAGCCGAGCACCGCCCCGGTGATCACCGTCGCCACGGCGCGCGTCCGCGGCTTCGGCGTCTCCGAGAACCGCTTCTTCGCCCAGGCGAGGATCCGGGCACGGAAGAGCAGCGAGATCGAGGTGACGATCAGCGCCCAGCCGAGGAGGATGGCGACCGAGCCGCCGGCGTCGCCGTGCGCCTCCATCCGCGACAGCACGAAGAGCGTCGCCGCCGTCACCGGCACGCTGCCGGCGGCGAGGAGCCCGGTCACCGCCCAGTCGACGGAGCGGTTCAAGCCGTGCGCCACCATGCCGGCGCTCTTGGTCAGGGCGGCGAAGAGGAGGTCGGTGCCGACCGCCGTCACCGGATGGACGCCGAAGAGCAGCACCAGCAGCGGCGTCATCAGCGAGCCGCCGCCGACGCCGGTCATGCCGACGAGAACGCCGACTCCGAATCCGGAGAAGACGTGCGCCGGATCGAGCGCGGACAGGAGGGTCATGACGAGTGTCTCGGGCTACACGCGGGCTCGGGACGGGGCGCTGCCTCCGACCGTCGTCGCTCGCTCTCGGCCACGTCGAGGTGGCATCGAAAGGTCGGTCGCGGCGTCGTCGCCGGACCGAGGTGGACTATCGGCGATCGAGATGGCGGCGGCAAGGCGACGATTTTTCGAACGCCACGGCGCTCGGAGCAAGGTATTCCGCCGCGCGCCGCGGGTCCGCGAGGTCACGGTGCGGCGGTGGGTCGCGGCGCCGTGGCGCCCGTCATTCGCCGAGATGCGCCGCGACGAAGGCGGCGAGCGCGTCGCAGGCGTGGGCGATGTTGCCCTTCAACGTCGCCGGCGACGAGCCGCGCGGCCCGAAATCGTGGCTGCCGTCCTCGATCCACTCGAAACGGGTGTGCGGCCCGACCGCGAGGGTCTCGACCTCGCCGCGATTGCCGAATTCGTCGCGCTCGCCCTGCAGCACCAGCGTCGGCAGGAGGCCGTTCGCCAGGGGCGCCAGCCGGATCTCCTCCGGCCGACCCGGGCCGTGGAACGGATAGCCGAGACAGGCGACGCCGACGACGTCCGCCGGCAGCGCCTCCCCGGCGGTCATCGCCGCGACGCGCCCGCCCATCGACTTGCCGCCGACGACGATCGGCCCGACCCGCTCGGGCGCCGCGGCGACCGCCTCGATCGCGGCGCGGAACTCGGGGATCAGCTTCTCCGCCTTGGGCGGCGGCGCCTTCTTGCCCGTCGCCCGTCGCTTCGCCATGTAGCCGAATTCGAACCGTGCGACGGTGATGCCGCGCGCCGCCAGCCCTTCGGCGATCCGCGTCATGAAACTCGAATCCATCGGCGCACCGGCGCCGTGAGCGAGAAGGACGGTGGCGCGGGCGCCGTCGGCGACGGTCCACAGGAGGTCGGGCATCGGGTCGGTCCGTTCGAAGGGTCAGTAATAGCTGCGTGGGAACCAGCGCAGATAGATCTCGGCGAGCTTACCGTCCTCGGCGAGCCGCTGCAGCGCATAGTCGAGGGCGACCCGCAGGCGATGGTTGCCTTTCGCCACCGCGATCCTGAGACCCTCGCCGAAATAGGCGCTCTCGAGCCAGGGACCGCCGCGGAAGAGGCAGCAGCGGTGCGCGGTCTCACCGTCGAGCCAGAAGGAGAGGGCGATGGCGTCGCCGAAATGGGCGTCGACCATGCCGTCGCGCAGGGCATCGCGCGCCGCCGCCTCGTCGGGATAGGCGGCGATGCGCGATTTCGGGAAATTGTCGAGGATGAAGCGCTCGTGCGCCGACCCCGAGACCACCGAGATCCAGCGGTCGGCGAGCTGCTCCGGGACCGGGTCGAGCGTCGCGCCGTCGCGCATGACGAAGCGGCCGGGCGTCGTCAGATAGGCGGCCGAGGTCTCGAGCCGCGGCCGCATCTCCGCCATCACCCTGAGGCCGGCGACGATGGCGTCGCCACGCTTCTCCGAAAGCGCCGTGGCGAGATCGCCGAAGGGGCGCATCTGGATGGTGCAGGTGGCGCCGAGTTCCTCGCACAGCATCCGCGCCAGATCGACGTGGTAGCCGGTCAGCCGCCCGCCGGAATCGAGGAAGCCGAAGGGCGGGAAATCGCCGGAGGTGAGGAAGCGGATGGTGCCGACGTCGCTCGCCGGTTTGCGCGGCCGGCTCTCCGGATCCCAGAAGTTGGGGAAGGCGACCCGCGGCAGCGCCGGCTTCGCCACCGCTTTCGGCTCCTCCGCCGGCGCCTTCGCCGGGCTCGCCGCCGGCGGCGGCGGGACGGCGGGCGCGGGCGCCGGCTTGGCGGCCTCCGTCGCGGCGGGCGGGGTGGCCGCCGGCTTGCGGGTCGTCTGAGCGAAAGATGATTGCGCCCACGTCAGTACGACTACCGAAGCGAGCACGACCGCCGGTTTCGACGAGACAGAGCGGTTCATCGATGCAATCATGACGTGCCGTCTGTTGTGCCGTACACGGCGTTCGAGCCGCGGGATTCGTTTCTCGGCCCGACAATAGAGCATGTTCCGATCAGGTTGGAACGACCCGATCGAAAAGAACCTGCTGCCCGAGTGAACCGGACCGGAAACCGATCCGGGCGTGCGTGTGAGTGGGAGAAGGCATGTTTCTCCGGGGTGGGGGAGCCGACGAGGACGGGCGACGGGCGCCGCCGATGCGACCGTTCCACGCCTCGCTCGCGACAACCGATCGGCCGGCCGCCGACCCGCGCCCGCCGGCGGCGGGCGGGGCGCCGCAGTCCACCGGCCCGGCGATCTCGCCCCCGGCGACGGCCCTCCCGCATCCACCTCTTCCCGATCCACTGGTCTCGGATCCGCGGCCCGTCGACGAGGCGGCGCCCTGGCGTCGTCTCGCCCGCCGCCTCGGTGTCCTCTTCCTCGACCACATCGAGACGACGGTCGAACCGGAGCACGTCGCTCCGCCCGCCGGCGAGGTCTTCCGCCGCGCCGACGCCCTGCTCCTCGGCGAAGGGGAAGCCTCGATCCTGGTCACCGCGCCGCGCGAAGCGGTGCGCGGCGAGGTCGCCGATCTCGTCGCCCGCCATCCCGAGCTGCGCCGCCGTGTGGCGATCGCCACGCCGCGCGAGATCCGCCGCGCCCTCGTCGCCCGCCACTCCGCCGCCCTCGTGCGGCGCGCCGTGCGTTCCATCCTCGATCGCGATCCGGCGGGTTCGGCGGCCAACGCCACGCCCACCGTCGCGGTCGCGCTGATCGTCGTCGTCGCCGGGGCCTGGGCGGCGGCGGTCCTCGACCTGTCGCGCAGTCTGCTCGTCGCCTGGACGGCGCTCTTCCTCGGCATCGGCGTCCTGCGCGCCCATCTCGCCGAGGCGATCGTCGAGCCGCCGG
>CALMYM010000227.1 GCA_937873675.1 uncultured Alphaproteobacteria bacterium
TCCAGGGCGGTGCACCTGACCCCCCAGAACCCGGACCCCGCCACCCGCCCCCCCGTGGCGGCGGGGGGGGTGGTCTGGTTGGAGAGCGACGCGACGAAGCGCCCCCGCCACACCACCGTCTGCGAAGGATCGGCCATCCGCACCGGACGGTCGAGAGGTTCGGCGCTGCTGGAGATCCTGCCGTCGCTCCCCTCACCTCACCGCGATCTCGATCAGGCTCGGCCCGTCGCGCTCCAACGCGTCGGCCACGGCCACACGGATCGCGTCCGGATCGTCGGCCCTGACCGACGGCACGCCCATCGAGACGGCGAGCGCCTGGAAATCGATCGCCGGATCGTCGACGTCCATGCCGACGAACCGGCCCGCCACCGCGTTCGGGCAGCCGAGCTGCTTGGCGATGTTCTGCAGCACGCCGTAGCGGCGGTTGTTGAAGACGAAGAACAGCACCTTCGTCCCGTACTTCGCCGCGCTCCACAGCGCCTGCGGTGAATACATCGCCCCGCCGTCGCCGACGAAGCTCGCCACCGGCCCGTCGTGCATCAGCGCCGCCCCGACCGCCGCCGGCATGTTGCAGCCGAGCACGCCGCCGCGGGCGAAGAAGTAGCGCCCCGGCCGGGTCATCAGAAGCTCCTGCACCCGCCCGAAGGTGGCGGCGCTGTCGTTGGCGATCAACGTCGTCTCCGGCAGTGCGTCCGACACGGTGAGCACCGCGAGATCGGGCGTGAGCGGCGTCGCCACATCGGCCAGAATCTCCGCCCGAACCGCCGCGATGTGCGCCGCCTTCGCCACCCGCCGCGCCTCGAGCCGCGCCGCGATCGTCTCCCGATCGAGGCGATGGACGAGATCGGCGGCTGTCCGCTCCAGCGTCGCGCCGATGTCGCCGAGGAGCGCCGTGTCGGCCGGATGCTCGCGCCCGAAGGCCTCCGGATTGTCGGCGATGTGATGCACCTGGACCCCCTCCGGGATCGGCCGCACGTCGCGATAGGGGTAGGCGACGAAGGCGCGCCCGCCGACGAGGACGATCGCCTCGGCCTTTTCCAGCCGCTCGCGCATCACCGCGAAATCCGGCTTCAACACCCCGGCCCAACACGGATGTGCCGAAGGAAAGGCGGCGCGCGAGGTGAGCTGCGTGCCCCACACCGAATAGCCGCCGGCCTCGGCGAAGGCGACGATGCCCGGCGCGGCCCGCGCCGGCAGATCGTCGCCGAGCAGCACGAAGACCTTCTCCGGATCGTGCCCGGCGAGCTTCTCGGCGAGCAACAGCGCATCCGGAGACGCCCCGAGCCGCGGCGGCGACGAGGCGGGCGGCGTCGGCCCCGCGACCGCCTGATCGAGAATGTCCATCGGCAGCGACAGGAACACCGGCCCGCACGGCGGCGTCCGCGCGATGGCGAAGGCCCGCCTGAGCGCCTGGCCGACGTCCTCGCCGCGCCTGACTTCCGTCGCCCACTTGGTCACCGGATGGGCGAGCGCCACGAGATCACCGGAGAGCCACGGCTCGGTCATCAGATGCCGCGTGTCCTGCTGCCCGGCGGTGACCACCAGCGGCGTCTCGCTCGCCTTCGAGGCGACCAGCACGCCCATGGCGTTGCCTAAGCCCCCCATGGCGTGGAGATTGACGAAGCCGGTCCGCCCGCTGGTCAGCGCCCAACCGTCGGCCATGCCGACCGCCGTCGCCTCCTGGAGGCCGAGCACATAGGTGATGTCGGGCGCATCGACGAGCGCGTCCATCAGCGGCATCTCGGTCGAGCCGGGATTGCCGAAGACATGGGTGATGCCCTCGTCGCGCAGGATGTCGAGCAGAACGTCGGCGGCGCGCCTCGTCATGGCGGAATGTCTCCTCGGCCGGATGCGGCGATCCCGCCACGGGAGGTGACGGATCTCGCCGCCGAGGCTAGCGCGAGCGCCGCGCCATCGGCGATCGAAGAGAGCCGCCCTGGCGCGGCTTCGCGCAATCGGATAGCGTCATATCGGCTCTACGAGACACCGGATCGCTCATGGACGAGATCGACCGCAAGATCCTGCGCATCCTGCAACAGGATTCCTCGATCCAGAATCAGGCCCTCGCCGCTCGCGTCGGCCTGTCGCCGTCGCCGTGTCTGAGGCGCGTGCGGGCGCTGGAGGCGGCCGGCGTCATCCGCGGCTACGTGGCGCTGGTCGACGGCAAAGCGGTCGGCGCCGGCTTCGTCGCCTTCGTCGAGGTGCGCCTCGAACGCCAATCGGAAGCCTGGTCGACCCGCTTCGAGACGGCGATCCTGGCGCGTCCCGAAGTGATCGAAGGCTCCTTCGTGACAGGCGATTTCGACTATCTGCTGAAGGTCGCGGTCGCCGACCTCGACGAGTTCCACCGCTTCCTCACCCAGATCCTCACCCGCATCGAAGGCGTCGCCAACACGAGGACGATCATTCCGGTGAAGCGCATCAAGGAGACCACGGCGGTGAAGATCGGGTGAGAGACTCCAGACGGACGCATGCTGAAGCTCTGAGCAGTGCTTGGACACCGCGTCCTCTCAGCGCCTCTTCGGTATGAGGCGTTTGTATTCGATGGCATCTCCGCACGCTGCTCATCGTGAGAAGTGCTCGGTAGGAGCGCTCACAGAAATCCGCGAACCGTCGACTACAAGCCAACAAGACGTGCATCGTGGTGACAATTGCAATCGAAAGTGATATGAACATAAGAAGAACAAGATTCGCAGGGCTTCCCCATGCCAGAAGTTCGCCGATACCGCTGCCTGAACTGCGGAGAGCGGTTCGAAACCGAGGTCCTGACGCCAGACGAGCGCCGCCAAGCTGAACGTGAACGGCGACCGCTATTCACGATCGAGTGTCCGGAATGCCATCGATCAGACATTCGTCCCGGTTGGGATTAGGCCGATGTTAAATTTCCCGCACGATCGGTAGGAGGTCATTTTGGCGAAAGTGTTTTTTTCATACTCGCATGTCGACGAAGAAATGCGCGATCTACTCGAAGTGCAACTGTCGATGCTGACGCGGCAAGGCATCATAAAAACTTGGCACGATCGGCGAATAGGTGCAGGTCAGGAGATCGGTAGTGACATCAGCCGCAACCTAGAAGATGCCGACATCATTCTCCTGCTGGTTAGCCCGAACTTCATCGCATCCGATTATTGCTACGATCGCGAGATGAAGCGTGCAATGGAACGCCACGAAGCAGGCGAAGCCATCGTGATCCCCGTTATTCTTCGAGCTTGCGATTGGCATCCGGCACCATTCGGGAAGCTGAATGCAACACCGCGAGACGGCAGACCCATAAATCAGGCCACGGATCGGGACCAAGCCTTTCTCGAGGTTGCCAAGGCGATCCGGGGAGCAGTCAATCGCCTGCCGGTTCGGGCACAGGCGGCAGCAACAGCTTCGAGGCCCGAGATTAAACCGCCAATAGCTCCGGAAACCAAGAGCACCACCGAAACAATACGCATCGCGGAGCCCCCTCGATCAAGTAATCTCCGAATTGCCAAGCGCTTCACCGAGAAAGACAAAGACGCCTTCAAGCTTGAAACATTCGAGTATATGGCCAAATTTTTTGAAAATTCGTTACAAGAACTATCAGCGCGCAATTCGGGTATAGATGGTCGGTTTCGCCGAATCGATAACAACCGCTTTACCGCAGTCATCTACATGGACGGGAAAGCTGCCGCACGTTGCACCGTATTCATGAGCGGAAATCACGGATTCTCAAATGGCATCGCCTATGCCACCGGCGAAACGATGGAAGCGAATTCATTCAATGAATCGATGAGCGTGGACAACGACGGTCAGATGCTCTTTCTTCGAGCTATGGGTATGTTATTCCAACCAAGCAAGAAAAACCAGAAGCTCAGCCAAGAAGGTGCAGCCGAGCTCTACTGGGCCATGCTCATCGATCCTCTTCAACGGCAACGATAGGTGGTCAGAATGCTGTCACCAAATGAGTTCGGAGCAGGAACACTATCGGAGGCCAAACCGCTTTCGCTCATCTTACCTTACACGAAATATGGCGAAGCGCTTATTGTTTGTACTTTTGAGGAAAAACCTTACGCGATATTTCTATCGGGTCAATTTCTGTACCACGGAATATCTAGCTATGACAATAAAAACTACAGCGGAATAATAATATCAAGCATAAGTATAGAAGTCGATGAGCAATCCGCCTATGATATAAATTATTACTACCCGCGAGCAGGAACGGTTATCAGAGAAAATGATGAACTTCTCATAGGGTTCAACGTGGAACGCGCCACCAGACCACATAAAGCGGTGCTTATCTCTGGACTTCCGAACTGCACTGGAAAAGTATGGTTTACGAGATGCCAGATCAAGTTTGGCTGCATGGATACAAAACGTATATTATTCTCTATTGATACTTCTAAATTGATAGAAGAAAGATCCTGATTTCTTCACCGGTGCCCGTGCCCGTGGCTCCCGTGCGCATGGTCCCCGTGGCCGTGCTCGTGCTCGCCCGTCGTCCCTTCGTGCGCGTCCGCATGATCATGCGCCCCGGCGTGGACGTGCTCGTGGACGTGGGCGTGTTCGTGGGAATGGGTGTGGCCGTGCTCGTGGCTGTGGACGAGGTCGCCGTGGCGGTGCTCGTGGGTGTGCCAGTGGGTGTGCTCGTGAGCATGGCGGTGCTCGTGCGGATGGGCGTGCGGCTCGGGATGGGCGTGGCCGTGACCCGCGTCGATCTTCTCGTCGTGCATGACATCCTCCCCGTCCGACCGGCCGCCCCTCGGGCGCCTCTCCCGCCCGCGCGAGACCGCGCGCCGAGCCGGTGACGCTCGACATGATCGAAACTTCTCGTGCGAAGGCAAGCCCGAACCGACGCCGTCCGACGCCGGCCGGAAGCGCCGTCGATATGCGCCCCCGACCGAGCCGCTTAGTCCTCCACGACGGACGTCCGCGCGCCTCGTTCCTCCCCGCGACGCCCTCCGCTCGCGCACGCGCCCGTTCGTCGCACGGCGCGCATCCGCGCCGCTCCTTCTCTGCTCGATGCCGGCCCGCCCCTGCTCGACGCGTGACGCGGGTCCATACCGCTCCCTCCCCGCCCGACGCTGGGCGGGGCCCCGTCCCACCCGACGCGCCCCGCACCCTCGCTCCCCGCACGGCGCCCCTCCCCGCTCCTTGTTCGCACGCCGTCCTTGATCCCGGACCCGATCCGGCGGACGCTGGGGAAAAGGCTTCAGGAGGGCCCCATGGATCCGATCCGCGTCGTCGGCGTGAACTTCTCGAATTTCGTCCAGTCGGCCCTGCTCGCCCTGAAGGAGAAGGGCGTGCCCTACGAGCTGGTGCCGCCGCGCTACAAGAGCACCTACTTCAGCCACGTCTGGCCGGGCGGCTACTCGGCCGGCTACTACGCCTACCTGTGGAGCGAGGCGCTGGCCGCCGACGGCTTCGCCTGCGTCATGGAGCACGGCGGCATGAACG
>CALMYM010000228.1 GCA_937873675.1 uncultured Alphaproteobacteria bacterium
GCTCGACAAGCTGCGCGGCATCGCCGCCATCTATCCGAACTACATCCAGATCGTGGCGCTGAAGTCGAGCGGCATCACCAAGTTCTCCGATCTCAAGGGCAAGAGCCTGTCGGTCGGCGCGCCCAAGTCGGGCACCGAGCTCAACGCCCGCGCCATCTTCGGTGCGCACGGCATGAAATACGCCGACCTCGGCAAGACCGAGTATCTGCCCTTCGCCGAGTCGGTCGACCTGATGAAGAACCGTCAGCTCGACGCGACGCTGCAGTCGGCCGGCCTCGGCGTCGCCTCGATCCGCGATCTCTCCACCTCGGTGGAGACGACGATCGTGGCGGTGGATGCGGAGACGGTGAAGAAGATCGGTGCGCCCTACATCCCCGTCACCATTCCGGCCGGCACCTACCAGGGCCAGAGCGAGCCGGTTCCGACCGCGGCGGTGGTCAACTTCCTCGTCACCCACGCCGGCGTTCCGGAGGAGACGGTCTACCAGATGACCAAGCTCACCTTCGAGAACCTCGACAAGCTCGTCGCCGCCCACGGCGCCGCCAAGAACATCAAGCTCGAGACGGCTCTCGACGGTATGCCGGTGCCGCTGCATCCGGGTGCGGCGCGCTACTTCAAGGAGAAGGGCCTCCTGAAGTGATGTGGAATCCGGCGGATCGCTCGGCGACGCCGGATCCGACACGTCGAAGAGCCTTCGTTCGGACAGGGCTCCTCGATGAACGGAAGACCCGCACCGGACGGACTCGTCCGGCGCGGGTGTGAAGCCGGTCGGGCGGGCC
Source organism: uncultured Alphaproteobacteria bacterium (assembly GCA_937873675.1). Taxonomy (GTDB): domain Bacteria; phylum Pseudomonadota; class Alphaproteobacteria; order Rhizobiales; family Ancalomicrobiaceae; genus CALBKH01. Next base: position 780 of record CALMYM010000228.1, read on the forward strand.
GGCGGTGCGGGCTCGCCCATGACCGACGAGCGTCCGATCACGACGATGACCGACCCTCCTCTTCTCCGGCCGAGCCTATCCATGAGCCAGACAGCGTCCTCGAGCGCCCTCGACAGCTTCGAACACGGGTTTCCGACGGGGTTCGGCAAGGGAGGGATGGCACTCGTCGCCTTCTCCATCGCCCTCGTCTTCTCGACCTTCCAGATCTTCGTCTCGGCCTGGCCGATCCTGCCGTCGCTGGCGATCCGCGGCATCCACGTCGGCTTCCTGCTGCTCTTGTCCTTCGGGCTGATCGCGAACTTCCGGTCGCGCTCGCGCTTCGAGTTGGTGACGGGCTGGGCGCTGGGAGTCGTCGGGTTCTGCATCGGCCTCTACCAGTGGATCGAACACGATGCGCTGATCCTGCGCGCCGGTGACCTCGACACCCGCGACGTGGTCGTCGGGGTGCTGCTCATCGTGCTGGTGTTCGAGGCCTGCCGCCGTCTGATGGGACCGGCGCTGCCGATCATGTGCGGTATCTGCCTCGTCTACGCCTTCGGCGGCGAGTGGTTCCCCGAGCCGCTGACCACCCGCGGCTACGGCTTCTCGCAGGTGATCGACCAGATGGCCTTCGGCACCGAAGGCATCTACGGCGTGCCGGTCAACGTCTCGGCCACCTACATCTTCCTGTTCATCCTGTTCGGCTCGTTCCTCGAGAAGGCCGGGATGATCCATCTCTTCACCGACGTGTCGCTCGGCCTCTTCGGCAAGGCGCGCGGCGGTCCGGCCAAGGTGGCGGTGTTCTCCTCCGGCCTGATGGGGACGATCTCGGGCTCGGGCGTCGCCAACGTCGTCACCGTCGGCCAGTTCACCATCCCCTTGATGATCCGCTTCGGCTATCGCCGCGCCTTCGCGGCGGGCGTCGAGGCGACGGCGTCGATGGGCGGGCAGATCATGCCGCCGGTGATGGGGGCGGCCGCCTTCATCATGGCCGAGACGCTCGACGTGCCCTATTCGGCGGTGGTCACCGCCGCGGTGCTGCCGGCGATCCTCTATTTCGCTTCGGCCTATTGGATGGTGCATCTCGAGGCTGGGAAGCACGGGCTCTCGGGCATGACCGAGGTGCCGAGCGCGCTCGCCGCACTGAAGGCGCGGTGGTACCTCGCGCTGCCGCTGGCGGCGCTGATCTTCATGCTGTTCCACGGCTTCACGCCGCTCTTCGCCGGCACCCTCGGTCTGGCGCTGACCGTCGTGCTGATCCTCGGCGCCGGTGCTTCGGCCGGGCTGCCGGCGACGTGGATGCGGGCGGTGTTCTGGATCGGTCTCGGTCTGGTCACGGCGAGCTTCCTGAAGTTCGGCATGATGCCGGTGGTCGGTGCGATCGCGGTCCTCGCGGTGGTGCTGCTCTTCGTCCGCGGCGGGCGCGAGACGCTGCTCCTGTGTCGCGACAGTTTCGCCGACAGCGCCAAGACGGCGCTCTCGGTCGGCATCGCCTGCGCCATCGTCGGCACGATCATCGGCACCTTCACCCTGACCGGTCTCGGCACCACCTTCGGTACCTGGGTCGTCGGCATCGGCAAGTCGAGCCTGTTCCTGTCGCTGATCCTGACGATGGTCCTGTCGATCATCCTCGGCACCGGCATCCCGACCATTCCGACCTACATCATCGTCGCGGCGCTGGCCGCCCCGGCGATGGCCTCGCTCGGCGTGCCGCTGATCGTCGCCCACATGTTCGCCTTCTACTTCGGCATCATGGCCGACCTGTCGCCGCCGGTGGCGTTGGCGGCGCTCGCCGCCGCGCCGATCGCCCGCGAGAAGCCGGACAAGATCGGCCTCGAGGCGATGCGCATCGCCGGCGCCGGCTACGTCATCCCCTACGCCGCCGTCTATGCGCCGGCGCTGATGATGCAGTCGGGCGACCCGATGGCGGTGCATCTCGGCTTCTGGGGGGCGGTGGTCTTCGCCTTCGTCAAGACCGCCATCGCCATGGGTCTGTTCGGCGCCGGCCTCATCGGCTGGCTGTTCGGACCGCTGGCGATCTGGGAGCGCGCGGGCATGCTGGTCGCCGCCGTGGCGATCGTCGGGCGCTTCGAATGGAGCGATCCGATCGGTCTCGGCGCCGGGGCGGCGCTGGTGGCGCTGCACTGGTGGCGGAGGCGCGGTACGGCCGCTCCGGCGAGCGGATGAGCGCGATCTGCCTCGCCGCCGCCGGGGCGAGCGTGCGGTTGGCGGCGGTCGTCACCCTGGTGTGGACCCATTCGATCGAGAAGGTCGAATGGCGCGAGACCTGGCGGGCGACGCCGGCCGGGCTCGAACTGGTCGAAGCGCGGATCAAGGGATCGGGCGCCGGCATGGAGCCGGGCGACGACGCGCGGCTCGAGGACGGCTGGTGGGTGTGGCACCCCGGACGACCGGCGATGGCGGAGGTCCGTCTCGCCCGGTCGGGCGCGACGGCCGACTGGCGGCTGTGCGTCGAGGGGACATGCCGAACGGCGGAAGCGATCCTCGGTCGGCCGATGGACGGAGAGGCGGTCCGGCTCGCTCCGTGTGACTGAAACACGGCGGCGACCGACAACTTGTCGTGTCTTCGACGCATTCGGCTGCTTGTCTCGACCCCGGTCGGCGGGCCATGCTGTCGGGGTGCGAAGCGAGGCGAGAGATGGCGAGCGGATACGAATCACATCGGATGTCGAGCCCCCAGGTGTTCCTGTGGCGGATGGTCATCTTCCTGGTGATCGCCGGTTTCGTCGCCCTGATCCTGCAGAAGCAGATCCTCTTCGCCTTCTGGGCCAACCCCGGCCTCAACGGCTTCATTCTGTTCGTGCTGGCGCTCGGCATCCTGTTGGCGCTGCGTCAGGTCATGCGGCTGTTCCCCGAGGTGCGCTGGGCCAACGCCTTCCGTCGCCGCGAACCGGATTTCGACGTCGATCGTCGGCCGCGGCTGCTCGGTCCGATGGCGTCGCTGCTGGGCGATCGCGGCGTCGCCGGCATCTCGCCGGAGGTGATGCGGTCGATCCTCGATTCGATCGGCATGCGCCTCGACGAGACCCGCGACATCACCAAGTACATCGGCGGCACATTGGTGTTCCTCGGCCTGCTCGGCACCTTCACCGGCCTGTCCGAGACGGTGTCGTCGGTGAGCGACACGCTGAAGTCGCTCAACGTCGGGGCGACCGACATCGGCGCGGTGTTCGAGGACCTGAAGACCGGTCTCGCCAAGCCGCTCGGCGGCATGGGCGTCGCCTTCTCGTCCTCGCTGTTCGGCCTCGCCGGCTCGCTGATCATCGGCTTCCTCGATCTGCAGGCGTCCCAGGCGCAGAACCGCTTCTACAACGAACTCGAGGACTGGCTGTCGACCGAAGCCGAGGTCGATCTCGAAGACGAAGGGTCGAGCGGCCGCGGCATCGCCGAACAGCTGCGCGCCTCGGTCGACCGTCTCACCCGCGTCGCCCAGGAGGGCGGTGGCGGCAGCCGCAACACCTCCGCGGCGCTCGTCGACCTGTCGGAATCCCTGCGCGGTCTCGTCGCCCATGTGCGCAGCGAGCAGGCGCAGGTGCGCGACTGGATCGAGACGCAGACGGAGGAGAACCGGCGCACCCGCATCGCGCTCGAGGCCATCGCCGCGGCGCTCGCGGCGCGTGACCAAGAACCGCCGCACGGCCGTACGGGGGCGTGATCGCGATGCGTCTCGCCCGCCGCCGCCGCGAAGGATCGATCGACTACTGGCCGGGCTTCGTCGACGCCCTGTCGACCCTGTTGATGGTCATCATCTTCCTGCTGTCGGTGTTCATGCTGGCGCAGTTCTTCCTGTCGCGCGAGATCACCGGCAAGGATACGGCGCTGGCCAAGCTCAACCGGCAGATCGCCGAACTCACCCAACTCCTGTCGCTGGAGCGCGCCGGCAAGGCCGACGGCGACGACCAGATCGCCCGTCTGAAGGCGGGGCTGTCTGCGGCGGAAGGCGAGAAGGGGCGCCTGCTGGGCCTTCTCGCGGCGCGCGACGGGCAGGCTGCGGCGAGCGGCGGCGCGGCGGCTTCGGCGGGACTGGCGCTCGACGCGGAGAAGCGGATCTCGGCCCAGGCGCTGGCCCAGGTCGAGCTGCTCAACCAGCAGATCTCGGCGCTCAGGCGTCAGATCGCGGCGCTCGAACAGGCGCTGGAGGCGACCGAGAGCCGCGACAAGGAGAGCCAGACCAAGATCGCCGATCTCGGCAAGCGCCTCAATCTGGCGCTGGCGCAACGCGTCCAGGAACTGCAGCAGTATCGCTCCGACTTCTTCGGGCGGCTGAAGGAGATCCTCGGCAACCGGCCGGGCATCAAGGTGGTGGGCGACCGCTTCGTCTTCCAGTCGGAGGTGCTCTTCCCCGTCGGCTCCGATCAGATCGACGAGGCCGGCAACGCCGCGGTCGATCGGCTGGCGGCGGCGGTGGTCGATCTCGAACGGGAGATCCCGCCGGAGGTCGCCTGGACGCTGCGCATCGACGGCCACACCGACAGCCGGCCGATCGCGCCGGGCGGACGCTTCAAGTCGAACTGGGAGCTCTCGGCGGCACGCGCCATCGCCGTGGTGCGCCGGCTGATCGAGGGCGGTGTGTCGCCGAAACATCTGGTGGCCGCCGGCTTCGGCGAGTTCCAGCCGGTGGAGGAGGGGGCCACCGAAGAGGTCTACGGCCGCAATCGGCGCATCGAGATCCGCCTCACCGACCGGTGAGCCGAACGAGGACGTCTCTCCCATGAACGAGCCGACGAGCAACGAGGCGACGGAAGCACGCGCCGAGCCGCGGCGCACCATCTCCGGCATGGTCGACCTCGTTCCGGCGCATCTGCCCGAGGTCACCGACCTGTGGGTGGCCTCCTGGCAGCGGACGCTGCCGTCGATCGACTTCGAAGCCCGTCGGGCGTGGTTGGTCGATCATCTCGGCGCGGCGACGGCGCAGGGCGCGATGGTGCGGCTGGCGATGACGGCCACCGGCGACGTCGGCGGCTTCGTCCTGATCGACCCGGCGACCGGCTATCTCGATCAGATCGCGGTTCATCCGGACCTGTGGGGGGCGGGGATCGCCGAAGCTCTGATCGACGAGGCGCGGCGGTTGTCGCCGGAGAAGATCGTCCTCGACGTCAACGCCGACAATCCGCGGGCGGTCGCCTTCTATGTCCGGCAGGGGTTCCGCGAGATCGGCCGGGGCACCAACCCGCGCTCGGGGCTGGCGACGCTCAAGCTCGAATGGCGGCGGGACGCGGCGGAGAGTTGAGGTCGCGGGTCCACGAATGAAAACGGCGGGCTCGCGCCCGCCGTCGTCGTTTCCACGGTCGTCGCGTCGCGCCTCAGGCGGCGCAGCGCTTGAAGAGATCGTCCAGCGCCTGCAGGCGGCTGTTCATCGACTCGTTCATCGCGTGGGCGACGGGAATGGCGGCGATGCCGATGTGCTTTCCGGTCACCAGGGCAACGGAGATCTCGCCTCCGTCGTCGTCGACGGCGACGGAGCGGACCGACGGCAGGTCGGAGACCATGGCGGCGATCAGATTGGTCATTTCGGCGACGGTCAGGCGGGCCTTGCCGATGAGTTCGTCGGGATGGACACGTTGCCCGGCATACATGATCGAGACACCTCGAGAATTCGCCGCACCTTCACTGCGAAGGTCGTTCGGCTTTGAATCGAATGTTATCGACCGGACGTTGCTCGAGCCTTAACTCTCGCATTCCCGGCCACGACAAGTCGGCGTCGTCGTTTCCGATGGTGAAGATTCGGTGTCGACCCGCTGGCGCGGGACGAATACCGATCTTCGACCGTTCGGTCGGTTCGACGCCTCCGTCGCGAGGAGACATCTGGGGATCGCTCGTGGCTTTTTTCGGGCCGCATCCCGCGTCGCGAGAAATATCCTTTCGCAGTGCACAAGTCCACGCGGCCGAGCCATGCGGTGCAGCATGGCTGGGGCGCGCTCCGCGCGTGATCGCGGTCATGGGATCTTCATGGTCGGGGCGGGGACCGTTTCGGAACGTCCGTATACGGAATGTTAAGGTTTCCGCTTCATCATCGAAGTATCCGGGAAACCGGATCCGAGTGACACCCGTCATTCTGTTCGACGCCTCCCTGTAGACTTCCGCCGAGCCGCGTTCCGACGCGGCTCTCTTTTTTGCGAAGTCGGTCGACGTGAGAGCGGACGTTAACCCGCTCATGGTATTCATCGAAACGAGAGGGTGCCGAAAGCGGCCGTGGTGACACGGTCGTGGAACGGCGGGACGCCGCGCCGGGGTGCATGGACCCGCGGCGCGTCCCATGCGACGATTTCGACCAGGAGGCCGGCCGAGATGAACCACGAGACCACCCGAGAAGGCGACGAGGCTCGCGGCGAGACCATCGATTTCGCCGCGCGGTTCACCGGATCGGAGACGTTCCGCACGCTGTTCCGCGAAGGGATGCAGCTGGTGGAGGAGACCGCCTCCTATCTCGACGGACCGGGGCGGACGGAGTCGCGCGGGCTGTCGCGGGCGGCGTCGCTGGTGGGCGCCACCGAGTCGATCCGGCTCACCACCCGGCTGAGGCAGCTGGCCTCGGGGCTGCTGCTGCAACGGGCGGTGAACGAAGGCGAGATGACCCAGGAACAGGCGGGCCTGGAGAAATCCAAGGTGCGCATCGACGGGCCGTCGTCGAGCCAGGGCGGACCGGGCTGGGACGAGGTGCCGGAGATGCTCCGGGAGCTGGTCGGCCGGTCACAGCGGCTGCAGCAGCGCATCCGCCGTCTCGACGATGCGATCTACGCCGAGGAGAGCGCGGCGCCGGAAGCGCCGGCGCCCAATCCGGTCGGCGAACAGCTCGGCCTGCTCAACCGCGCCTTCGGCTCGGACGACTGATACCAAGCTCATGAAATTCGGACTCGTCCGACTTTCATGAGCATTACGGCCTGACCGGCCGACGCCCGTTCGGGCTTGCCTTCACTCACGCAGTTTCGAACAGGTCGAAATTTCGTGAGTTCGGTATGATCGGCCGCGAAGTCTTCCGTCGACGAGACGATGTGAACGCCGCCTGCGCGCCCGCGCCGGCGGCGTCTTCGTTTCTCATGCTTCGCGTGGGGCGGTGAAGCGGCGGACGAGGCGGCCGTCGATGGTGGCGAGGCCGGCGCCGATCAGCAGCACGCCGACGAGATGCTGGGGGGCCAGCCGCTCGGCGAGGAAGAGCCAGCCGAGCAGGATGGCGCTCGGCGGGATGAGGAAGGTCACCAGCATGGTGTTGGTCGGCCCGATCGTGGTGGTCAGGCGGAAGAACAGGATGTAGGCGACCGCGGTGGAGAGCAGCGCCAGTCCGGCGACGGCGGCGACGGCGGTGGCGCCGGGAGCGGCGTGTTGCCACGGCGGGTCGAGCAGGAGCACCGCCGGAGTGAGCAGCAGGCTCGAGCAGGTGAGCTGTCCGGCGGCGGTGGCGATCGGCGGACGGCCGCGGAAGCGGCGGCTCCACAGCGCCGAGAAGCCGTAGGAGAGCGCCGCGCCCAGGCAGGCGAGTTCGGCGAGGAGATGGTCGCCGAGACCGGAGAGGGCGTCGACGCCGACCAGTACCGCGACCCCGGCGAAGGCGACGGCGACGCCGGTCGCCTTGAGCGGCGTCGCCTTGTCGTCGGTGGTGAAGAGGTGGGCGACGATGACGCCGAAGATCGGCGTGGTGGCGTTGAGGATCGAG
>CALMYM010000229.1 GCA_937873675.1 uncultured Alphaproteobacteria bacterium
GTCGTCCTCGCCGATGCCGCCGGCGAGCGTCGGGTCGGCGGCCATGCGATCGCGATCGAGGGCGCGGATCTCGTCGGCCGAAGGCGGTCCGCCCCAGATCGGCCGGATGCCGGCGTCCATCAACAGGCGCTCGGCGCGACGGCGGCGCGGCGCCGGCACGAGCAGGCAGCTGACGCCCTTGCGTCCGGCGCGACCGGTGCGGCCGGAGCGATGCTGGAAGACCTCGCGGTCGTGCGGCAGCTCGGCATGGACGACGAGATCGAGATTGGGCAGGTCGATGCCGCGTGCCGCCACGTCGGTCGCCACGCAGACGCGGGCGCGGCCGTCGCGCAGCGCCTGGAGGGCGAGGTTGCGCTCGTGCTGGCCGAGTTCGCCGGACAGCGCCACGGCGGAGAAGCCGCGCTCCTGCAGCGTCGCCTGGAGATGGCGCACCGCCTCGCGGGTGTTGGCGAAGACGATCGCGGCGGGAGCGTCGTGGAAGCGCAGCAGGTAGACCACCGCCGCCTCGATCTCCTTCGGCGAGACGCGGACGGCGCGGTGCTCGATGTCGGCGTGACCGCGGGTGGCGCCGGCGACGGCGATGCGGCGGGCGTCGCGCTGATAGTTCTGGGCGAGTTGGACGATGCCCTTGGGCAGGGTCGCCGAGAACATCAGGGTGCGGCGCTCGGTGGGCGTCGCCTGGAGGATGAACTCGAGGTCGTCGCGGAAGCCCATGTCGAGCATCTCGTCGGCTTCGTCGAGGACGACGGCGCGCAGATCCTCGAGGCGCAGACCGTGGCGCTCGAGATGATCGCGCAGGCGGCCGGGGGTGCCGACGACGATGTGGGCGCCGGCGTCGAGACGGCGGCGCTCGGCGCGCGGGTCCATGCCGCCGACACAAGCGGTGATGCGGGCGCCGGCGTGGCCGTAGAGCCAGGCGAGCTCGCGCTCGACCTGGAGGGCGAGTTCGCGGGTCGGGGCGATGACCAGGGCGAGCGGATCGCCGGCCGGGCCGAGGGTCTCGGCGGCACCGATGATGTCGTCGGCGAAGGCGAGGCCGAAGGCGACGGTCTTGCCGGAGCCGGTCTGGGCGGAGACGAGCAGGTCGCGCCCGATCGTGTCGTCGGCGAGCACGGCGGCCTGTACCGGGGTCGCCTGGGTATAGTCGCGTTCGGTCAGCGCCCGCGCCAGGGTCGGATGGGTCTTGGAGAAAGCCACGAGTTCGGATGTCCAAAGAGGCGGATTCCCCGACGGCGCCGATCGCCGTGGATGAGAGCCGCCGTGGTCGGCAGTAGCCGGAGACGAAGAGATGGTCGCTTCGCCGGACCGGTCGACGGCCGAGAGGGAAAGCGTCGCCGCCTTCTACCTCGTCCGGCGGTTCCGCTGCAAGCCCGATCGCCAAGCGTTCCGCCGTCACCGCGGTGTTCGTAGGGTCGGAACGAGGCGACGATGTGGCCCGCGACCGGGTGCGGCCGGCGTCGTCGTCGAGTCTTCGTCATGATCTACATTGTAGATACATTGCTTTTCTTTCGGTCGGCAATAATTGCCGATGTCGATCGAGCGTATTCGCTCGGAAATTTCCCTTCATCAGAGATCACCGAAAGACTCCGTTAAGGTTGCAGGGCTACATACGGTTTCCGGACAATTCGAGCGACGTGGAGCGACGAATGGCGGTCGGAGCGCTTGCGGATTTCGGCGATGTCTTCGAAGGGGTCGAGCGCCGGCGGCACCGGCGCCTGAGCGTCGGGCTGTCGGGGCGTTGCATGTTGCAGGACCGGCGCGAGTTCGTCTGCCGGGTGATCGACCTGTCGCTCGGCGGCATCGCCGTGACCATTCCGGCGGTGGCGCGGATCGGCGAGCGGGTGGTCGCCTATCTCGACCGGATCGGCCGCTTCGAAGGGCGAGTGGCGCGGTTGGTCGAGGGCGGCTTCGCCATGGCACTCGATCTGACGCTGCACGGGCGCGACAAGCTCGCCCAGTTCCTGGTCCGTCTCGGCGGCGAGGCGGTGGCGGCCGCGGCCCCGCACGGGCGCCGGCTGCTCGGCGACTTCGTGTCGCGACTGGCGACGGCCCGCCGCGGCGCCATCGACTGTCGCGTGGTCGATCTTTCGGTCTCGGGCGCCGCGGTCACCTTCCACGGCCCGCCTCCGCCGCTCGGCAGTCGGGTTCGTCTGGGCTCGACGGTGGGTCGGGTGGCGCGGCGGTTCGATCGCGGCGTCGCCATCGCCTTCGACGAGATCTCGGGGGGCGAGGGTGGCCTCGCCGCGCAGGACATGTTCCACATCGCCGACGACACGCGCCCCGAACCCCGCGCGGCCCGACGACACGGCCTCGAACCGCCGCTGTGACGGCGGACGAGATCGGTCGACCGCCGTGCGACGGCGGCGTTCGGTGTCCTGCGATGTGGAAGGAAATGGCGCACCCGACAGGATGAAACTGGGAACTCGTATGTGATTGTTTCTACAATATGAATAAGCATACCGGAGCTTGATGGGAGGATTTGTTGGTTTCACATGGCCCAGTCATTTGCGCGCGCTGCTGGTCGGACACCGCTACGGCGGTGCAGGAGTGCGGATCATTTCGGCTCGTGCGCGATCCGGGTCATTGGGGTGCGAGCGACCCACACACCCTGGTGCTGGGCATCAGCAAGGGAAATACTCAGTCCCGAGCCTTCGGCTCTGAACCCTTTGATGGGGTCGCCTTCAAGGGCATTCGTCACCGCATCTTGGAGGCGTTCCATGCTGTCGGTCTCTTGCTTGGCGAGACCACTGCGACATTTGAGCGGCGCTTCAGTGCGGCGGAGCGAGACTACGCATTTGCCAGCGTAGTTCGATGTTCAATCACAGGTATGGACCCAAATAAGGGCGTCCACACGGCAGACAGCCCGAACGTCCTGCCCGCCTTCCAACGCGGCAACGTGGGCAGCAAGTTCGTCGAAAACTGTGTGGATCAGCATCTGGTCTCGCTGCCGGCCCGCACGAAGCTTGTCTTATTGCTCGGCAATACCGATGCCTACATTACTGCTCTCGCGGACGTAATCACCCGCCGACGTGGAGCGGTCGCACCGATCAACGCGGTCGCGTATATTTCCGATGGTGTCCGGTTTGTCCACGTCGCGCACCCGTCAAAGGGGAACGGTCACTTCGGCGCATTCATTCGGGGCGAGGGCAAGGCAGGCATGAAACGCAACCTTGCGCGTGAAGCCTTGGCATCTCTGTCATAGAAATTAACCGACAATCATCGGCATGGCGCACCCGACAGGATTCGAACCTGTGACCTCTGCCTTCGGAGGGCAGCACTCTATCCAGCTGAGCTACGGGTGCTGGGTCGACCGACGCGGAGCGCCGACGGACTAAGCTGCGTATAACGCGGATCGCAGCGAACGCAAAGTGGGAATGCCACCCTCTCCACATTCACGCGCCGAGGGGACACGGGCGGGCCGTACGGGGACGGCCGAGACCGCCCCCGCTGCGCCGCCCGGCCGAAGTCACTTCACCGCTGCGGCGGCCTTCTTGACGAAGGTCGGGTCGAAGGAGGCGGTGACGTCGATCTTGGCGTCCTTGAAGCTCGCCTCGGTCGTCTGCAGGAACTTCATGGTCGAGTCCATGCCCTCCGGCGGGATCAGGCCGTTCTGCGAATAGGTCGGGATCGAGGCCTTCAGCGCCTTCAGATAGAGGGCCTTGTCGCCGAGCATGTACTCTTCCGGCACCTTGGCGGCGATCTCGTCGGGCGAGGCCTTCTCGATCCACTTCAGGGTGCGATAGAAGGCGTTGGTCAGCGCCTGGACGGTGTTCGGGTTGGCCTTGATGAAGTCGCGCTTCAGGTAGAGCACGGCGGCCGGGTTGGTGCCGCCGAAGACGGCGCGGGTGCCGGCTTCGGTGCGGGTGTCGACCAGGACCTTGGCGGCGCCGTCGGCCTCGAGCTTGGAGATCACCGGATCGAGGTGGGAGATGGCGTCGACGTTGCCGTTCTCGAGCGCGGCGACGGCGGAAGCACCGCCGCCGACACCGATGAAGGAGGCGTCGTCGGCCGAAAGACCGGCCTTGATCATCTGATAGGTGACGGTCAGGTGGGTCGAGGAGCCCGGCGCGGTGACGCCGATCTTCATGCCCTTCAAGTCGGCGACCGACTTGACCTTGTCGGCCTTGGCGGTGGAGACGGCGAGAACGATGCCGGGGAAGCGGCCGAGTTCGATCACCGCGGCGATGTCCTGGCCCTTCTGCTGCATTCGGATGGTGTGCTCGTAGGCGCCGGTGACGGCGTCGACCGAACCGCCGACGAGTGCCTGGAGCGCCTTGGAGCCGCCGCCGAAGTCGTTGACGGTGACGTCGAGACCTTCGTCCTTGAAGTAGCCGAGGCGCTCGGCGAGCGTCAGCGGCAGATAGTAGAGCAGCGGCTTACCGCCGACGCCGATCTCCAGCTTGGGCTTCTCCGGGGGCGCGGCCACCGCCGTTCCCGCCACGCCGAGGACGGCGAGGCCCGCCGCCACCATACCGATCAGACGCTTCATCCGCTTTCTCCCTGTGGTCGTCCGGTCGTATCGATCGACCGGTTCATGGATCTCACGCCGACGTCCCGCGGGGGCGTCAGGCGTCGTTCAACGTGTTCCGGGGGCGCCACACCAGCAGGCGATCCTCGATGTGGCTCACCACCCAGTCGATGATCAGGACGAAGGCGGCGAGGACGAACATGCCGGCGAAGACGCCGGCGATGTCGAAGACGCCTTCGGCCTGATGGATGAGGTAGCCGAGGCCGGCGGAGGAGCCGAGATATTCGCCGACCACCGCACCGACCAGCGCGAAGCCGACCGAGGTGTGGAGCGAGGAGAACATCCAGGAGAGCGCCGAGGGCCAATAGACGTGGCGGAAGAGCTGGCGCTCGTTGAGCCCCATCAATCGGGCGTTGGCCAGCACCACCGGGCTCACCTCCTTGACGCCCTGATAGACGTTGAAGAAGACGATGAAGAACACCAGCGTCACGCCGAGCGCCACCTTCGACCAGATGCCGAGGCCGAGCCACAGCATGAAGATCGGCGCCAGGACGACGCGCGGCAGGGCGTTGATCATCTTCAGGTAGGGGTCGAACACCGCGGCGACGTTCGGTTTGCGGGCGAACCAGAAGCCGAAGAGGATCCCGCCGATGGCGCCGATGGCGAAGGCCAGCGCCGTCTCGAGCAAGGTCACCCACAGATGCTTCCAGATCACGCCGGTGGCGAAGAGGCGCACCACCCGGGAGAAGACGTCGCCGGGCGTCGAGAAGAAGAACGGCGGCAGCAACAGCACGCCGAAGATCTCGACGTTGGAGCCGATCCACCACAGGGCGATCAGGACGACCCCGACCATGACCTGCAGGAAGAGGAGCTTCATGCGGCTCATGGGGTCGCCTCCCCATAGGTCTTGATCACTTCCGCCTTCAACTGGCCCCAGATCGCCCGGTGCAGCTCGTGGAAGCGCGGGTCGAGGCGGATGTCGGAGGTGTCGCGCGGGCGGGCGAGATCGATGCGGTGATCGCCGATGATGCGGGCGTGCGGACCGGCGGACATGATCAGCACGCGGTCGGACAGCGCGATCGCCTCCTCGAGATCGTGGGTGACGAAGAGCACCGCCTTGCGGTCGGCGGCCCACAGATCGAGGAGCAGGTTGCCCATGATCTGGCGGGTCTGGGCGTCGAGCGGGCCGAAGGGCTCGTCCATCAGCAGGATCTTGGGATGGCGGATCAGCACCTGGGCGAGGCCGACGCGCTTGCGTTGGCCGCCGGAGAGCTGATGGGGATAGCGATCGGCGAAGCGGGCGAGGCCGACCTTGGCGAGCCAGGCGCGGGCCTCGTCGAGCGCCGCCTCGCGCGGTCGGCCGGCGACCTCGAGGCCGAGGGCGACGTTGTCGAGCGCCGTCTTCCACGGCATCACCGCGTCCTGCTGGAACAGGTATCCGGCCTCGCGGCACAGGCCGGCGAGCGGACGGCCGAAGACGGTGACCGACCCGGCGGCGGGCTTCAGCAGGCCGGCGACGGCGTTGAGCAGGGTCGACTTGCCGCAGCCGGTGGGACCGACGATGGCGACGAATTCGTTCTCGGCCACCTCGATCGAGGTCTCGGCCACCGCTTCGTAGGTGGTGCCGCCTTCGAGGCGGAACGCGATGCGGACGCCATCGAGGCGGACGGCCGATACTGCGCCGTCGTCGGGCCCCGGCGGCGCGTCGAGCGAATCCATTCCCGTCCTCCCGATGCCTCGTCTTCGAGGTCTGGTCACGCCCCGTCCGGCGACGGGTCGTGGTCGTGAAGCGGGAGCCACTTTCCCCGGGGGAGAGGCCGTGGTCAAGCTTTCCGACCACGGTGCGGCGGTCGGGCAGAGGAGATGCGCCCGTGACGCGGAGCCGGGAGGGATCAGGCGCCGACGAGGACGGAGCGCAGATCGGCGAGTTCGCGCGTCGTCAGCGGCTCGCCGACGCGGAAGCGGGCGAGCAGCCGGCGGGGACGCGGTGTCGGGGCGTCGCCCCGGGCGGCCCGATCCCCACCGGCGCGGCCCCGATCCGCGATTGCGCCGCTGCGGG
>CALMYM010000230.1 GCA_937873675.1 uncultured Alphaproteobacteria bacterium
CGGGCCAGCCCGATGCCGTAGATGGCCGGCAGCTCCTGCGGCGTGCCGACGAGCAGCGCCACGAGTTTGGCGGTGTCCATCGACGAGCCGCCGCCGAGGCCGACGACGCCGTCGACGCCCGCCTCCCGGGCGAAATCGACGGCGGCGAGGACGACCTCCTCGGGCGGATCGGCGAGGACGTCGGTGAAGCGGGTGGCCGCCACGCCGGCAGCGGCGAAACTCGCCTCGACCGGGTCGAGAAGGCCGGCTGCGACGAGGCCGGCGTCGCTGACCAGCAGAGCGTGGCGGATGCCGAGTGCCGCGGCGGCGGCGCCGAGGGTGCGGGCGGCGCCGGCTTCGCAGACGATCCGTGGGGTGGTCTCGAAGGTGTAGCCGTTCATTCCGTCCTCACTGTGCCGCGGACATCGTCGGGTCGTGATGGCGTTCGCACGTCGGTGTCGCCGTCGTCCGCTCGGAGCGGAACTGCAGGGCGGAGGCGGCATGCTATACGCTGGCGCGGTCGATCAGAAGCCGGATCGGGCATTCCTCGCGACCCTTTCCATCGCTTCGTCGCCTCGTTACAAATCGGGTCCGACAAGAATGGAGGTGACGACGATGGGTCCGGTGAAACGTAGGACGGTGCTCGCAGGGATCGCGGCCGGATCGGTCGCATTGCTGATCGCGTCCTCTGCGCAGGCGGCGGACAAGGTTTCGGTCGGCGTGCTGCGCTTCGTGTCGTCGGGCGGGCTCTACCTCGCCGTCGAGCGCGGCTATTTCGCCGCCGAAGGGCTCGAACTCGAGCTGAAGTTCTTCCAGGCGGCGCAGCCGATCGCGGTGGCGATCGCCTCGGGCGACGCCGATTTCGGCCTCACCGGCATCACCGCCGGCTCGCTCAACCTCGCCGGCAAGGGCGGTCTGAAGATCGTCGCCTCGCAGGGTGCGGAGAAGAAGGGTTTCGCCGGCAACCAGCTGATCGCCTCCAACGACGCCTTCGCCAAGGGGCTCGACAAGCCGGAGAAGGTCGCCGGTGCGTCGGTGGCGATCACCCAGGTCGGCTCGACCTTCCACTATCAGCTCGGCCAGATCGCCGACGCCAAGGGCTTCGAGCTCTCCAAGATCGCGATGAAGCCGGTGCAGTCGCTGCCCAACATGATCGCCGCGGTGAAGACCAATCAGGTCGACGCGACGATCCTGCCGAGCCACATCGCCGGACCGATGATCGAACGCGGCGAGGCCAAGCCGGTTTCGTCGATGTCGGACATCGCCGACTACCAGTACGGGGCGCTGTTCGCCTCGCCGAAGCTGGTCGCCGACAAGCGTGACGTGGTCGCCCGCTTCGTCCGCGCCTACAAGAAGGGGCTCGCCGACTACGGCGCGGCGCTGTTGCGCGCCGACGCCTCCGGCAAGCGGGTCGCCGACGACAAGGCGAAGGAAGCCGCGGCGCAGATCGCCAAATACGTCTACCCCTCCGATCCGGCGGATCAGGGGGCGACCAAGGTGATCGCCTCGGCGCCCTATTGCGATCCGACCGGCAAGCTCGACCTCGCCGGCATCGAGAAGCAGATCGCCTGGTACAAGTCGGAGAAGCTGGTGGACGAGAACGTCGACGCCAAGGCCTTCGTCGATCTCGGCTTCGCCGAGTGACGTCGTCGGCCGCGGGTGATCGCCCCGGCCGTTCGAACGACGCGGACCTCCCGTTCCATGAGCGGGAGGTCGTGCGCTCGGGATCATCGCGCCCACCGGCCGATGGTGCAGTGACGGCCCGCGATGCGGAGCCGGACGAGGCAGCGATGGAACTGATCGTCGAGAACATCCGTCAGTCCTACGGATCGCTGGACGTCCTCGACGGCGTCGGCCTGGAGATCGCCAGCGGCGAGATC
Source organism: uncultured Alphaproteobacteria bacterium (assembly GCA_937873675.1). Lineage (GTDB taxonomy): Bacteria > Pseudomonadota > Alphaproteobacteria > Rhizobiales > Ancalomicrobiaceae > CALBKH01. The sequence goes on from CALMYM010000230.1 coordinate 1,860, forward strand.
GTCGTGGTGCTCGGGCCGTCGGGTTGCGGGAAGTCGACGCTGTTGCGGATCCTCGGCGGGCTCGAACGGCCGAGCGCGGGGCGCGTGCTGATGTCGGGCGAGGCGCCGGCGGGGTCGCTCAATCCGCTGACCTACGTGTTCCAGGATTTCGCCCTGGTGCCGTGGCGGACGGTCGCCGAGAACGTCGGATTGCCGCTCGAGCATCTGGGTTTGGCGCGCGCGGAGCGTGAGGCGCGGGTGGCGGCGGCGCTCGGCCGCGTCGATCTCGTGGACTTCGCTTCGGCCTATCCGAAGCAGCTCTCCGGCGGCATGAAGCAGCGCACGGCGATCGCCCGGGCGCTGGCGGTCGAGCCGGCGATCTTCCTGATGGGGGAGCCGCTCTCCGCCCTCGACGCGCAGACGGGCGAGTTGTTGATGGCCGACCTCAAGCGGCTGTGGCTGGAGACGCGGTTCACCGCCGTCTACGTCACCCACAATCTCGCGGAAGCCGTGCAGCTCGGCCACCGGGTGGTGGTGCTGTCGCGCCGGCCGGGGCGGATCCGCGACATCGTGACGATCGCTCCGCCGCTCGACGAACGCCACGACGGCCATCCGGAGGTGATCGCGGCGAGCGCGCGGATCTGGGCGTCGATCCGCGAGGAGGCGGCGATCGCCGATCGGGAGCTGATCGATGTCGCCTGAACCGCGCCTTCGCGAAGTGCCGTTCCGCGGCGGCGGTTTCGCACCGGGCAGCCGGCGGATCGCCGCGCCGCTGACCTTCGCGGCTCTGGTCGTGTTGTGGTGGGTGGCGACGGCGCGCGGCTGGATCTCGCCGCTGGCGTTGCCGCGTCCCGGCGAGGTCGCCACCGCCTTCGTCGACATGGTGGTGAGCGGTGAGATCTGGCATCACCTCGGCGCCTCGATCCGGCGGCTGGCCGTCGGTTGGGTGCTCGGCGCGAGTGCCGGCATCGTCGTGGGCTTCGCCATCGGGCTGTCGACCCTGGCGCGTTCGACCGCCTTGCCGCTCGTCTCGGCGCTGTTCCCGATCCCGAAGATCGCGCTGCTGCCGCTGTTCATCGTCTGGTTCGGCATCGGCGAAGCGTCGAAATACGCCACCATCGCCTTCGGCGTGTTCTCGCCGATGGCGATCGCCGCTTTCGGCGGTGTCGACGGTGTCGACCGCTCGCTGATCCGCATGGCGCAGAGTTTCGGGGTGCCGACCGGCGACATCGTCCGCAAGATCGTGCTGCCCGGCGCGATGCCGGCGTTGCTCTCCGGCGTGCGCATCTCCGCCTCGATCGGCATCATTCTCCTGACCGCCGCCGAGATGATCGGCGCCGAGCACGGCGTCGGCGCGCTGGTGCTCTCCGCCGGCAATCTGATGCAGACCGATCGGCTGATCGCCGGCGTGTTGATCCTCGCCGGATTCGGGCTCGTCGTCGCTTTCCTCATCGGCGTCGCCGAGCGACGCCTCCTGCGCTGGCGGTGACACCATGAGCGAAACCGAGACCTATGACGTGGTCGTCGTCGGCGGTGGCAGCGCCGGGGTGGCGGCCGCGGTCGGGGCGGCGCGGGCCGGGGCGCGGACCCTGCTCGTCGAGGCCTACGGTTTCCTCGGCGGCGCGGCGACGCGCTCTTCGGTGCTCGCCTGGTGTGGCTTCTTTCCCCAACGGCCGGGACCGGGCGGCGGGGTGCCGCCGGCGCAGCTGGTCGGCGGGGTCGGGGCGATGGCGCTCGCCGAGCTGGAGGCCATGGGTGTCGACGTCGCGCCCTACCATTCGGCGACCGGCAACTGGAACATCCGCCTCGACCCGGAAGCGACCAAGGTGGCGCTCGATCGGCTGGCGGAAGGACCGGGGCTCGACCTTCTGCTCCACACGGCGCTGGTCGACGTGACGGTGCGGGGGCGGCGGATCGAGGCGCTGCGGCTGCGCGATCCGCGGGGCCTGCGGGAGGTCACGGCGCGGGCCCATGTCGACTGTTCCGGCGAGGCGGTGCTCGCCTTCGCCGCCGGCGCGACGTCCTGCCCGCTGCACGCCCCGTCGGGGCCGATCCAGCCGGCGTCCTACCCGGTCCGCCTCGGCGGGGTGGCGCCGCGCCCGGCCTTCGACCGGGCGGCGCGGACGGCGGCGATGACGACGATCGAGCGGCGGCTCGGGGTGGCGGAACTGCGCGCCGACGGCGGCTTCGTGTCGATCCTGCCGGGCACCGACGACATCTGGTGGCTCGCCGTCGAGATCGAGACCAACGGGCTCGACGGGGCCGATCTGACGCTGGCCGAGCGCGACGGCCGAGCCGCGGTGCGGCGCGGGGTCGAGGCGCTGAGGCGCGTCGCACCGGGGTTCGAGAAGGCGACCATCGTCGCCACCGGGCCGGCGATCGGCATCCGCGAGAGCCGTCACGCGGCGACGCGCGAACCGTTGCGCGAGACCGCGCTCGCGGCGGGGATGCGGCGCGCCGACGAGGTGGCGCTCGGCGGCTGGCCGATGGAGATCCACGGCGGGCCGGGCAAGGTCGAATATCGACAGATCGGGGCGGCGGGGGCCTACGGCATCCCGCTCGGGGCGCTGCGCTCGGCCGATTTCGACGATCTGTGGTTCGGCGGGCGGACGGTCGGGGCGGACCCGGCCGCCTATGCCTCGGCGCGGGTGATGGGCACCGCCTTCGCCACCGGCCACGCCGCCGGCGTCGCCGCGGCGTTGGGCGACGACGTCGCGGCGGTCAGGACGGAACTGATGCGGCAGGGGGCGGTACTCTGAGGGACCGCCTCACTTCACCTTGTCGCCGACGTTGACGAAGGGCAGGGCCGCGCCGGGGATCATCTGGGCGGGCAGGACGCCGTTCCAGCGTTCGACGGCGGCGAGGTCGACGAGGCCGGGGTTCTCCTTCAGCGCCGTACCACGGGCGCGGATGGCGGCGGCCTCCGCCTCGCCCCTGACCTTGATCGCTTCGGCGTCGGCCATCGCCCGCTGGCGCACCGCGTCGGCATTGGCGCGGGCGACGGTCACGGTGATCTCGGCCTGCACCTTCTCGCGTTCGGCGTTCTGGCGCAGCTTCTGCACCTCGACCTCGGCCAGCATGCGCTGCTCGATCGACTTCTCGTAGACGTCGGAGAAGTCGATGTTCTCGATCTGCAGGGCGACGATGCGCACCGGTCCCTGAACCGCCTTCTGCAGGGCGGCGGCGGCCTCGGCCGAGAGCCGGCCGCGCTCCTGGATGGCGGTCACGGCGGTGAACTGGCCGAAGACGATCTTGAATTCGGAATGGACGCGCGGCGCGATCAGGCGGTCGACCATCTGATGTTCGCTGCCGAATTCGGTGACCACCTCGGCGACCACCGAGGGCGGGATCTCGTAGTTGACGGAGATGCGGACGTCGGCCGGCTGCTGGTCCTTGGAGTAGCTCTCCACCTTCTCGAAGCGCATGACGTGGGTCTGCACCGAGATCAATTGGACGCGGTCGACGTAGGGAATCTTGAAATGGAGGCCGGGGTCGGAGACGCGGACGATCGAGCCGAGGCGGATCAGTACGCCGCGTTCACCCGGCGCCACCGTATAGAAGCCGCCGAAGAACAGGCCGACGCCGAAGAGGACGGCGACGACGAAGACGAGGGTCCTGAGGATCCGCATGAAGCGGCCCGGGGCCGGGGCGGAAGCCGGGGAGGGAAGCGCGTCGCGGGACGAGGGGGCCATCGGGGGTCTCCGGCGCTCACGATCATCGTTTCGGCACGACCGGTGGCGGGTGTCGCCACGCGGAAGCGCTCGGGATCGCGCCGGCGAGCCGCGGCGGATCCGTCGTTCCCCGAAGATGGGGCCTCGCGCGCCGTCCGGCAATCGCGAAGATCACGGAGGGTCACCCCTCGACGGACGTGTCCCCGTCCTCGGCCGATGCCTCACAACCGATCGCGCAGGGCGAACCAGCTCATGGCGAGGATCAGGGTCGGGGTGCGCAGGAGCGGGCCGCCGGGGAAGCGCGGTGCGGGGATGGCGCTCATGACGTCGAAACGCGACGTGTCGCCGTCGATCGCTTCGGCGAGGAGCTTGCCGGCGAAGCTGGCGATGGCGACGCCGTGGCCGGAATAGCCGCTGGCGGTGTAGAGGCCGGGGCGCAGGCGGCGGAAGAACGGCATGCGGTTCATGGTCACCGCCAGGGTGCCGCCCCAGGCGAAGTCGATCGGCACCTCGGCGAGGCCGGGATAGATCTTCTTCATGTGCGAGCGGACGAAGCCGGCGATATCCTTCGGATCGCTGCGGCCGTAGGTCTCGCCGCCGCCGAAGATCAGCCGGCCGTCGGCGGAGAGCCGCCAGTAGTGGACGACGAATCGGCTGTCGGCGACCGCCTCGCGGCCGGGGATGAGGCGATCGGCGAGATCGCCCAGCGGGGCGGTGGCGGCGACATAGTTGCGGATCGGCATGACGCGGGAATCGATCTCGCGGTCGAGCCCGTCGAGGTAGCCGTTGGCGGCGACGACGACGTCGTGCGCGGTCACTGCACCGGTGGCGGTGGCGACCCGGGTGGCGCCGCCGCGCGGCGGCGAGATCTCGGTGACGCGCGAGGCCTCGTGGATGCGGACGCCGGCTTCCTCGGCGGCGCGGGCGAGGCCGAGGGCGTAGTTGAGTGGGTGGAGGTGGCCGGCGGTGCCGTCGCGCCAGCCGCCGAAATAGACGTCGGTGCCGATGGCGGCGGAAAGCTCGGAGGCGACGAGGAGCGACGTGCCGGGATAGCCGTAGCGGGACACGAGGTGTTCGATCTCGGCTTCGGCGTCGGCGAGCCAGGCCTTCTTGTGGACGGCATGGATGAGGCCGTCGCGCCAGTCGCAATCGATGGCGTGGGCGGCGATCAGTTCCTTGACGGTGCGCTTGGCCTCTTCGGCGAGGTCGAAGAGGACGCGGGCGCGGTCGTCGCCGTACCACTTCTCCAGCGTCTCCTGGTCGCGGCGTTGGCCGGAATGGAGCTGGCCGCCGTTGCGGCCCGAAGCGCCCCAGCCGACGGCGTTGGCCTCGAGGAGGACGACCGAGCGGCCCTTCTTCGCCAGATGCAGCGCGGTCGAGAGCCCGGTGTAGCCGGCGCCGATGACGCAGACGTCGGCGCTGGTGTCGCCGGTGAGTGCCGGGCGCGGCGGCGCGGGGTGCGCGGTCGCGGCGTAGTAGGAGGGCGCGTGGGGGAGAGCGGTCGGGAGCATGATGCGGTCCCTTCGGTTGCGAAGGCGAGGCGGGCGCTTCGGCGCGCCGCGCTCGTCTCCGGTGTCCATTCGGGAGCCACGGCGGCGCGGGGAGCGTCGCCGTGATGGGTGGACGTCGCGAGGCGGCATCGCCGCGGCGCGGGTTCGTAGGGTGCAAAGAGCCGCAGGCGAATTGCACCGATCGGATTCGCGACGGGCGACGGCGGAGCAACCGGCGTGGACGGTGCAATTCGCTTCGCTCTTCGCATCCTACGAGGCCGCCCCCGCCGGAGCCGGTCACGAAATGCGGGCGGTCAGCCCTTCACCAGCCCCTCCTTCTTCAGGGCCATCCAGGTGTCGTTCAGCGTCTTCTCGGCGAGGCGGACGAGTTCGTCGGCTTCGAGGTGGGTGAGCGTCAGCGGCGGCGACAGGATCAGGCTGTCGCGTACGGCGCGCATGATCAGGCCGTTCGAGAAAGAGATGTCGCGGGCGATGGTGCCGACCTTGCCGACGTCGGCGAACTTCTCGGTGCGCGAGGGCTTCGACGGCACCAGTTCGAGCGCCCCGACCATGCCCTTCATGCGCGCTTCGCCGACGAGCGGATGATCGCCGAGACGCAGCCAGCGCTCCTTCAGATAGGGGCCGATGTCGTCACGGACGCGGGCGACGAGGCCTTCGCGCTCGATGATGGCGAGGTTCGCCAGCGCCGCGGCGGCGCAGGTCGGGTGACCGGAGTAGGTGAAGCCGTGGTTGAACTCGGCGCCCTCGGCGGTGATCACCTGCGCCACCCGGTCGGAGACCAACACGCCGCCCATCGGCAGGTAGCCCGAGGTCAGGCCCTTGGCGATCGGCATGAGATCGGGCTCGACGCCGTAGGTCTGGCTGCCGAACCACTCGCCGGTGCGGCCGAAGCCGCAGATGACCTCGTCGACGACGAGGAGGATGTCGCGCTCGGAACAGATGCGGCGGATCTCCGGCCAATAGGTCTCGGGCGGGATGATGACGCCGCCGGCGCCTTGGATCGGCTCGGCGACGAAGGCGGCGACGTTCGCCTCGCCGAGGCGGTCGATCTCGCGCTCGAGTTCACCGGCCGCCCAGACGCCGAATTCGTCGGGGGACATGTCGCCGCCCTCGCCGAACCAATAGGGCTGGGCGATGTGGGTGACGCCGGGGATCGGCAGATCGCCCTGGCCGTGCATCGGCTTCATGCCGCCGAGCGAGGCGCCGACGACGGTCGAGCCGTGATAGGCGTTGCGACGGGAGATGAAGACCTTCTTCTCCGGCTTGCCCTGCAGCGCCCAGTACCAGCGCGCCATGCGGAAGACGGTGTCGTTGGCCTCGGAGCCCGAGCCGCAGAAGAACACCTTGTTCACATGGGCCGGCGCGACCTGCGCGAGCTTGTCGGCGAGGCGGATGGCCGGGGCGTTCGAGGTCTTGAAGAAGGAGTTGTAGTAGGCGAGCTCCAGCATCTGCTCGTGGACGGCGTCGGCGATCTCGCGACGGCCGTGGCCGACGTTGGTGCACCACAGCCCCGCCATGCCGTCGAGATAGCGCTTGCCGTCACTGTCGGTCAGCCACACGCCGTCACCGCGCACCATGACGCGACTTCCTTCCGCCGCGAGCGCGTGGAAGTCGGTGAAGGGGTGGAGGTAGTGGTCGGCGTCGAGGGCGCGCAGTTCGGCGGTCGGGTAGAGGTTGGAGGGGCGCATCGTGGGGTGGGTCTCCCGGGCTCGTCGGTTCGCCCGTTCGGGCGCAAGAACTCGTTCGCCGGATCGGTCGACCCGGCGGTGGGTTCGGTCTGCTTTCGGCCGTCATCCCCGGCCGGAGCACCCGGAGGGTGCGGAGGGGAAGGGGATCCGGGCGGTGTCGCGGATTCCGGTCGGCGCCGCCTGGATCCCCTTCCCTCGGTCGTTGACGCTCCCTCGCCGGGGACGACGGCGGGGGCGGAGCGTAGGGCGGAATAGGCGAAGCCGCATTCCGCCGTCGGCGTACGTGGCGGAATACGGCTTCGCCTATTCCGCCCTACGAGTCACGTCACACGTTCAAGAGCAGGAACTCGCGCTCCCAGGGCGAGATCACCCGCATGAAGGTTTCGAATTCCGCCTTCTTGATCGCCCGGTAGGTGGCGGAGAAGGAGGGGCCGAAGATCTCGCCGAGTTCCTCGGATTCCTCGAACAGGGCCACCGCCTCGAGCAGGCCGCGCGGCAGGCCGAAGTCGAGGTCGTAGGCCGAGCCTTCGACCGGGTTGCCCGGGTTGATGCCCTGGGTCATGCCGATGTAGCCGCAGGCCAGCGACGCGGCGATGGCGAGATAGGGGTTGGCGTCGGAGGACGGCACCCGGTTCTCGACGCGGCGGGCGGCGGGCGAGGAGTTGGGCACACGCAGGCCCACGGGACGGTTGTCGTAGCCCCAGGGGGCGTTGACCGGCGCCGCCGACATGCGCATCAGCCGGCGATAGGAGTTCACGTAAGGGGCGAGGATGCACATCACGTTGGGCAGGAGCTTCTGCTGGCCGCCGATGAAGTGGAAGAACTCCGGCGTCGGGCCGCCGTCGCCGTTGGAGAAGATGTTCTCGCCGGTCTCGATGTCGACCACCGACTGGTGGATGTGCATGGCCGAGCCCGGCTCGCCGGCGATCGGCTTGGCCATGAAGGTGGCGTACATGTCGTGGCGCACCGCCGCTTCGCGGATGGTGCGCTTGAACAGGAACACCTGATCGGCCAGCGCCAGGGGATCGCCGTGGCGCAGGTTGATCTCCATCTGCGCGACGCCCTCTTCGTGGATGAGGGTGTCGATCTCCAACCCTTGCGTCTCGGAGAAGTCGTAGATGTCGTCGAAGAGGTCGTCGAACTCGTTGACCGCGGCGATCGAGTAGGACTGGCGACCGCTCTCCGGCCGTCCCGACCGGCCGACCGGCGGCTTCAACGGATAGTCGGGATCCTGGTTGCGCTCGACCAGATAGAACTCGAGTTCCGGCGCGACGATCGGCTTCCAGCCCTTCTTCTCGTAGAGGGCGACGATGCGGCGCAACAGCTGGCGCGGCGCGATCTCCACCGGCCGGCCGTCCTGATGATAGGCGTCGTGGATGATCTGAGCGGTCGGGTCGGAGGCCCAGGGGACGACGGCGAGGGTCGAATAGTCGGGCACCAGCTTGATGTCGCTGTCGGCGGCATCGATCTGGAACTCGTCGTCCTCGCTCGGGTAGTCACCGGTGATCGTCTGGGTGAAGATCGAGCCGGGGATCGACATGATCGGCGCATCGACGAATTTGGCGACCGGCATCATCTTGCCGCGCGCCACCCCCGACATGTCGGGGACGATGCATTCGATGTCCTCGAGACCGCGATCGTCGAGCCAGTCGGCGGCGGCCGCCGCATCGGCGACACCCCGCAGGTCGGCCGGCGAACCGGAACTCTTCTTCTTCTTGGCCATAGGCCACCTCGCATGAAATGTGATCACATTCTGCTGGAGCCGGTCGCGTCCGTCAACCGGGGCCCGTGACGGAACGCGGGGCGCCCTCAGGCGCGGCGGCGGTCGGCGTCCTCGTCGCTCGCGGGAGCGGCGGCGAGCACCGACGAGGCGATCAGTTCCATGCCCTCCAGGATGTCGGCGCGGATCGCGGCGGCGAGCGCCTCGCTGTCGCGGGCGATGATCGCGTCGAGGGCGTTGACATGATGATCGACGAGTACGGCGGTGCCGAGACGGCCGTAGACGGAGCGCATGAAGGGGCCGAACTGCAGCCACAGGCTCTCGATCAGCGGCACCAGCACCCGCGACGGGTTGGCGGCGTAGATCTCGAAATGGAAGCGATGGTTGCCGGCCATGTAGGCCTCGACGTCGCCGCGCTCGAGGGCGACGTCGATCGAATCGTCGATGTCGCGCAGCCGGTCGAGCCGCTCGCGATCGATGTGGGGCAGGGCGCGGACGGCGGCTTCCGGCTCCAACAGGGTGCGGGCGCGGATCAACTCGTCGTAACGCTCGCCGTCCATCGCCGGCACCCAGACGCGGCGGTTGGCGCCCACCACCAGGCCGCCTTCGGCCGAGACGCGGCGGATCGCCTCGCGCACCGGCATGGGCGAGACGCCGAGCTGCTGGGCGAGGCCGCGCAGCGTCACGGCACGGCCGGGAACGATGCCGCCCGTCACCAGGGCGTGACGCAGCTGACGGTAGACTCGGTCGTGGAGTGGACCGTCGACGGCGATGTCGTCGTCCGGCGAAACCGCACCACCGAGGGGAGGTGCGAGGGGGGGAGGTTGATCGATGCCGCGTTTCATCGTTCACTCCTTCGAAGACGTCGGGCCGCTTTCGCCGAGGCGGCGCGAAGCCCGGCGCGCGGGGCGGGCGGAAGGTCGGCGGCGCGCGATTGACAGCCTCGGATCAATGTGATCACAATTTCGCCGACTTGCAACTCGGCAACTCGGCCAATGGTGCCGCCGTGATCGCCGGCGGGTGGGTGCCCGTCCTCGGTGATGCGCCGGGCGGGACCGAGGTGGTGGAGTGATGATCTTGAGCGATGGTTCCAAGGCGGTTCAGGAGACACCGGCGTCGGGTGAACTCGAGCGCTTCCTCGCCGCCCATCCGGACGTCGAGGCGGTCGAATATCTCATCACCGATTCGAACGGCGTGCTGCGCGGCAAGTGGGCGCCGGTGGAGAGCCTGAAGAAGGCCTTTTCCGACGGCATCAACTTCCCCGTCTCGATGTACGGCCTCGACGTGTGGGGCCGCGAGGTGATGGAGACCGGGCTGCACGTGGAGACCGGCGATCGCGACGGTTTCTGCCGGGCGGTGCCGGGCAGCTTGCGGATCGTGCCGTGGGCCGAGCGGCCGACGGCGCAGGTGATCCTGACGATGCACACCGAGCGCGGCGAGCCCTTCGACGGCGATCCGCGCGTGTGTCTGGCCAAGATCGTCGACCGCATGAAGGAGGCGGGGCTGACGCCCTGCTGCGCCATCGAGCTCGAGTTCTATCTGCTCGATCCGAAGGCGCCGCCGATGCCCAACGGCATGCCGTCGCCGGTCTATCGCGCCACCTCCGGGCCGAGCCCGCAGAACATGTACGCGCTCGAGGATCTCGCCGAGTACCGGGCGGTGTTCGCCGACATCTGGGACTACGGCAAGAAGCAGGGGCTGCCGGTCGACACGATGGTGTCGGAGGCCGCGCCCGGTCAGTTCGAGGTCAATCTCAAGCATCGCGCCGACGCCATGGCGGCGGCCGACGACGGGGTGATGCTGCGCCGTCTGGTCACGGAAGTGGCGCGCAAGCACGGGCTCAAGGCCTCGTTCATGGCCAAGCCGTTCATCGACGTCGCCGGCAACGGGCTGCACGTCCACGTGTCGCTGCTCGACGCCAAGGGCCGCAACATCTTCTCCGACCCGACCTCGGGCGAGGTGAAGCTCAAGCACTGCATCGGCGGTCTCATCGACACGATGAACGCCTCGACGCTGCTGTTCGTGCCGACCTGGAACGGCTATCGCCGCATGCAGCCGGGGTCCTATGCGCCGACCACGGCGTCGTGGGGCTACAACAACCGCTCGGTCGGCGTGCGTGTGCCGGCGAGCCCGGCGGAGGCGCGGCGGCTCGAGCATCGCATCGCCGGGGCGGACGCCAATCCCTATCTGGTGCTCGCCGCCATTCTGGCCGGCATGATGGAGGGGCTCGAGCGCGAGATCGCGCCGCCGGCGCCGATCGTCCGCAACGCCTACGAGGAGCCGGCCCAGCGCCTGCCCGATGCGATGGACGACGCGGTGCGGCTGTTCGAGCGATCCGAGTTCATCCGACGAGCCATGGGCGTCGAATACCGCAGCCTCTTCGCCCATCTGAAAAAGGCGGAAGTCGCGGCGTTCGAGGCCGAGATCACGCCGCTCGAACGCATGACCTATCTCTGAGGAAGCGCCGGTTCGCCGGCGCTTTCTCTTTGAGCGGTGGTGCCCGCGCTTCGGGCTGACGGGAAGTGGAATTCGGAGTTAGGTTTGGTCCGGGCTCCCGCGTGCGACAGGCGGGCGACCCAGAGGGAGAGGACAGATCATGAAGAAGCATCTCATCGCCTCGGCGGCCGTGATCGCGCTCACGGGTGTCACCGGGGTGCAGGCGCAGGAGAAGGTCGTCAACGTCTACAACTGGTCGGACTACATCGATCCGGCGATCCTCGAGGACTTCACCAAGGAGACCGGGATCAAGGTCAAGTACGACGTCTTCGACTCCAACGAGTTGCTCGAAACCAAGCTGCTCGCCGGCAAGACCGGCTACGACGTGGTGGTGCCGTCGGGCAACTTCCTCGGCCGGCAGATCCAGACCGGCGTGTTCACCCCTCTCGACAAGTCCAAGCTGCCGAACCTCAAGTACATGTGGCCGGTGGTGACCGACATCCTCGCCAAGTACGATCCCGGCAACAAGTACGCCGTCAACTACATGTGGGGCACCACCGGCATCGGCTACAACGTCGCCAAGATCAAGGAGCTGATCCCCGACGCGCCGCTCGACAGCTGGAAGCTGGCGCTCGATCCGAAGTACGTGCTGAAGCTGAAGAGCTGCGGCGTCATGATGCTCGACGCCCCCGACGAGATCGTCCCGGCGGTGATGAACTACCTCGGCCTCGATCCGGACAGCAAGAAGAAGGAAGACCTGGAGAAGGCGGCGGACTACTTCAAGAAGATCCGCCCGGCGATCCGCAAGTTCCACTCCTCCGAGTACATCAATGCGCTCGCCAACGGCGACGTCTGCATGGTGATCGGTTGGTCCGGCGACATCAAGCAGGCCGCCAGCCGCGCCGAGGAGAAGAACAAGACGGTCACCGACCCGAAGAAGAAGGTCGAGATCGGCTACATCATCCCGAAGGAAGGCGCCTACATGTTCTTCGACAACTTCGTCATCCCGAAGGATGCCGAGCACGTCGAAGAGGCCTACACCTTCATCAACTACATGATGAAGCCGGAAGTGATCGCCAAGGCGTCGAACTTCATCCAGTACCCGAGCGGCAACCTGGAAGCCCAGAAGTTCGTCGACAAGGCGATCCTCGACGATCGGAGCATCTATCCGTCGGAAGAGACGATGAAGAAGCTCTACGTCATCTCGCCCTTCGATCAGAAGTCGCAGCGCGACCTGACCAAGGTGTGGCGCGAGATGAAGCGCAAGTGAGGATCACGGCGTCCCGCCTGCGAGACGGTGGGACGCCGGACCTTTCCGGGGACGACGGCGGATCGGTGCGAGGCGAGGCTTCGCCTCCCCGCGGTGGACGGCGTCCCCGATCGACGATGCGGAAGAGAGCCTTTCGACGACACTCGGGGTGACGTATGGCGAAGACACTCGGTCCGGTCCGACGGAATTTCGCGCCGTGGAGCGATCCGGCGGTCAAACCGCTGATCGAATTCCGTAACGTGGTCAAGCGCTTCGGTGATTTCACCGCGGTCGACGACGTCTCCCTCGGGATCTACGAGCGGGAGTTCTTCGCGCTGCTCGGCCCGTCGGGTTGCGGCAAGACCACGCTGATGCGGATGCTCGCCGGTTTCGAGCATCCGAGCGAGGGGAGCATCCTGCTCGCCGGCACGGATCTCGAGGGCAAGCAGCCCTACGAGCGGCCGGTGAACATGATGTTCCAGTCCTACGCCCTCTTCCCGCACATGACGGTGGAGAAGAACATCGCCTTCGGCCTGGTCATGGACAAGATGCCCAAGGCGGACATCGAGGTGCGTGTCGCCGAGATGCTCAAGCTGACCAAGCTCGAGAAATTCGCCAAGCGCAAGCCGCACCAGCTCTCCGGTGGCCAGCGCCAGCGCGTGGCGCTCGCCCGGTCGCTGGCCAAGCGACCGAAGGTGCTGCTGCTCGACGAGCCGCTCGGGGCGCTCGACAAGAAGCTGCGGGAGGAGACCCAGTTCGAGCTGATGGACCTGCAGCAGCAGCTCGGCATGACCTTCCTGATCGTCACCCACGATCAGGAGGAGGCGATGACGGTCGCCGACCGCATCGCGGTGATGGATCACGGCAAGCTGATCCAGGTCGCCGGTCCCTCCGAGATCTACGAGCAGCCGAACTCGCGCTACGTCGCCGACTTCATCGGCGACATCAACCTGATCGAAGGCCGCGTCTCGGGCGTCTCGGACGGGACCATCCGCATCGAGGGAACCTCGCCGCCGGTGTCGCTGGTGGTCGACGACGCGACCCCCACCACGGTCGGAGCGACGGTGTGGGCGGCGGTTCGGCCGGAGAAGGTGCGCATCACCCACGAGGCGCCGGCGAGCGTGTCGCACAATGCCGTCGCCGGCACGGTGTGGGACATCGCCTACATCGGCGACGTCTCGGTCTATCACGTCAAACTCGACAGCGGCGCCACCATCCGCGCCACCGTCGCCAACGTCGATCGCACCGTCGAGCGGCCGATCGGCTGGGAGGACCGGGTCTGGCTCTCCTGGTCGCGGTCTTCGGGCGTCGTGCTCACGTCGTGAGGAGGGATCGGCGATGACCGGTGGCGGCGGACGATGGGGTCGATGGGTGGTGATCGGCATCCCCTATCTGTGGATGCTGGTGCTGTTCCTGGTGCCGTTCCTGATCGTGGCGAAGATCTCGTTGTCGACGAGCATCATCGCCGCGCCACCCTACGAGCCGGTGTTCGCCTCGCTCGCCGAGGTGTGGACGAAGATCGGCGAGTTCACCGCCATGAACTACGGGCGGCTGGTCTCCGAGAGCATCTACGTGGAGAGCTATCTCTCCAGCGTGTGGATCGCGGCGTCGTCGACCGTCCTCATGCTGTTCGTCGCCTATCCGCTCGCCTACGGCATGGCGCGGGCGCCGAAGGCGTGGCGGCCGACGCTGCTGATGTTGGTGATCCTGCCGTTCTGGACGTCGTTCCTGATCCGCGTCTACGCCTGGATCGGCATCCTGTCGGAAGAGGGGCTGCTCAACTGGGTGCTGGTGTCGCTCGGCATCGTCGACGAGCCGATCACCTTCCTGGCGACGACCCGGGCGGTCTACATCGGCATCATCTATTCCTACCTGCCGTTCATGGTGCTGCCGCTCTATTCGAGCCTCGAGAAGCTCGACGACACGCTGATCGAGGCGGCGCAGGATCTCGGCTGCACGCCGCTGCAGGCGTTCTGGCGGGTGACCTTCCCGCTGTCGATCCCCGGCGTGATCGCCGGGTCGTTCCTGGTCTTCATCCCGGCGGTGGGCGAGTTCGTCATCCCCGATCTGCTCGGCGGGTCGGACACCGTGATGATCGGCAAGACGCTGTGGGAGGAGTTCTTCAACAACCGCGACTGGCCGGCGGCCTCGGCCGTGGCGATCACGCTGCTGATGCTGCTGGTGGTGCCGATCGTGGTCTTCCAGAACGCCCAGGCGAAGGCGCAGGAGGCCGATCGATGAAACGGTTCACCTGGTTCAACGCCACGTCGTTGGCGCTCGGCTTCTCCTTCCTCTACCTGCCGATCCTCATCCTGGTGATCTACTCGTTCAACGCCGGCCGCTCGGTCGCGGTGTGGGGCGGCTGGTCGACCAAATGGTACGTCGAGGTCTTCGACAACGCCCAACTGCTCGACGCCGCCTGGGTGACGCTGAAGGTCGGGATGTTGTCGGCGAGCGTGGCGACGGTTCTCGGCACGATGGCGGCGATCGCGCTCACCCGCTTCGGCCGGTTCCGCGGACGGATCCTGTTCTCCGGCATGGTCTATGCGCCGCTGGTGATGCCGGAGGTGATCACCGGCCTGTCGCTGCTGCTGCTCTTCGTGGCGGTCGACTTCGATCGCGGTTTCTGGACCATCACCCTCTCGCACATCACCTTCACCATGTGTTTCGTCGCGGTGGTGGTGCAGTCGCGGCTCGTCGGCTTCGACAAGAGCCTCGAAGAGGCGGCGATGGATCTCGGCTGCCGGCCGGTCGGGACCTTCTTCCGCATCACCCTGCCGATCATCTGGCCGGCGGTGGTGTCGGGGTGGATGCTCGCCTTCACCCTGTCGCTCGACGATCTGGTCATCGCCTCCTTCGCCACCGGACCGGGGGCGACGACGCTGCCGATGAAGATCTATTCCGACGTCCGTCTCGGGGTGAAGCCGGAGATCAACGCGGTGTGCACGCTGATGATCGCGGTGGTCTCGATCGCGGTGATCGCCGCCTCGATCCTCACCAAGCGGCAGGAGGCGGAGCGCGAACGCGCCGAACGCGCCGCCTTCGCCGCGGGTGGGTGAGCCCGCGGTTTCACCATCGTCGCCTTGCGGAGGTTCCATGCCCGACGTCGTCGCCCTGTCGCTCGCGCCGATCCCCACACTCGACGAGAAGATCGCGCCGGAGAAGCTCGTCTCCGGCGATCCCTCGACCGGCCTCCGGCCGGGCTACGAGAACGCCGACGCGGGGTTCTTCACCGGGGTGTGGCAGTCGGAGGTCGGTGCCTGGCGCGTCGCCTACGACGAGGACGAGCTCTGCGTGATCCTCGCCGGCCGGGTGCGGCTCACCGAGGACGGCGGGGCACCGCGCGAGTTCGGCGCCGGCGACGCCTTCGCGATCCCGCGCGGCTTCCGCGGCGTGTGGGAGACGGTCGAGCCGCTGCGCAAGATCTACGCGATCGTCGCCTGATACTCGGCAGATGAAATTCGGACTCGTCCGACCTTCTTGAGCGTTACGGCCTGACCGGCCGACGCCCGTTCGGGCTCGCCTTCACCGACGAAGCTCCGACAGGTCGGAACTTCGTGAGTTCGGTATGAGGAGTCTCGTCTTCGCCGTGAAGGCGCGTGCCCTTCGGCGCGGCGCGTTCCGAGGTGCGATCACGGCGCGGCGGGGGTCTGCGGCTGAGGTGCCGCCTCGGGCGGCGGGGCGGCGTCGGGGGAGGTGATCTCCAGCCGGCGCAGGGTGCCGCCGATGCGCAGCGGCACCGCCACCTCGTTGGTGCCGTTGCGCGCCGGGTCGGGGCGGAAGGCGGGGAAATAGGCGTGGCCGGTGAGATCGCCCGCGCCGCTCACGAGATCGCC
>CALMYM010000231.1 GCA_937873675.1 uncultured Alphaproteobacteria bacterium
CGCCGTGCCGCACCGCGCGCGGCCCCGTCGTACCGGAACTCCCGTTCAGGAACTCCATGCCCGAGTCCGTGGCTCGCCCGGCGCCGCCCGCCGAAACCCCCGCCCTGCTTCGCCGCCTCGTCGTCGACCAGGGCCGCGCCCACTGGAAGGGCTATCTCCTCGCCTTCGTCTTCATGGCGATGATCGCGGCGACCACCTCGCTCTCCGCCTATCTGATGCGCGACGTCATCAACGAGGTGTTCATCGCCCGCAACCAGAGCGCCATCTGGATGCTGTCGGGGGCGGTGGTGGCGCTCTACACCGTCAAGGGTTTCGCCACCTACGGTCAGCAGATCACCCTGACCCGCATCGCCAACGCCATCGTCGCCTCGGTCCAGCGCCGCCTCTACGGCCACATGCTGGCGATGGACGTGCCGTTCTTCGCCGAGCGCCACACCTCGGAATTCGTCGGCCGCCTGTCCTTCGTCGCCACCTCCTCGGCGCAGGTGCTGAACGCCCTCATCACCGTCGCCGGCCGCGATTTCCTGTCGCTCATCGGCCTCGTCACCGTGATGATCGTCCAGGATCCGATGCTGTCGATCGTCGGCGGCATCGTCATGCCGCTCGCCGTGTGGGGCGTGCAGGGGCTGGTGAAGCGCGCCAAGAAGATCATGCGTTCCGAGTTCGCCGGCGGCATGGCGGTGCTCGAAACCATGCAGGAGACGGTGCGCGGCATCCGCGTCGTCAAGGCCTTCGGCCTCGAAGACCTGTTCCGTACCCGCATGGAGGGGCAGATCGCCGTCGTCCAGGCGGCCGCCGACAAGCGCGCCCGCGTCGGCGCCCGCTCGGTGCCGCTGATGGAGACCCTCGGCGGCTTCGCCGTCGCCGGTGTCATCCTCTACGGCGGCTGGCGGGTGGTCGGCTCCGGCGCGACGCCCGGCACGTTCTTCTCCTTCATCACCGCGCTGCTCCTCGCCTACGAGCCGGCCAAGCGCCTCGCCCGCGTCCATGTCGAGCTCTCCGCCAATCTCGTCGGCGTCGGCCTGCTCTACGAGTTCCTCGGCCAGCCGGCGCGTGAGGCCGAGGCGGCCGACATGCCCGAGCTCGCCGTCGCCGGCGGCCGGGTCGAATTCACCGACGTTCGCTTCGCCTATCGCGACGGCGAGGACGTGCTGAACGGCCTCTCCCTCGTCGCCGAGGCGGGCAAGACCACGGCGTTGGTCGGCCCCTCGGGCGGCGGCAAGTCGACGATCTTCGCCCTGCTGTTGCGCTTCTGGGACCCCCGCTCCGGCACGATCACCGTCGACGGCACGGCGATCGACGCGGTGTCGCGCGGTTCGCTGCGTCGCCGGATCGGCATCGTCAGCCAGGACGTCTTCCTCTTCGCCGGCACCGTGGCCGAGAACATCGCCCTCGGCCGCCCCGGCGCGAGCCGCGCCGAGATCGAGGCGGCGGCCCGCGCCGCCCATGCGCACGACTTCATCGTCGGCTTTCGCGACGGCTACGAAGCGCAGGTCGGCGAGAACGGCCTGCAGCTCTCCGGCGGCCAGCGCCAGCGCATCGCCATCGCCCGCGCCATCCTCGAGGACGCGCCGATCCTGCTCCTCGACGAGGCGACCGCGGCGCTCGACACCGAGAGCGAGCGGGCGATCCAGGAAGCGCTCGCCGAACTGTCGAAGAACCGGACGACGCTGGTCATCGCCCACCGCCTCCAGACCATCCAGCGCGCCGACAAGATCTGCGTCATCGAGGCGGGCCGAGTGGTCGAACAGGGGCGCCACGAGGACCTGCTCGCCGCCCACGGCCGTTACGCCCGTCTGCACGAGGTCCAGTTCGGCTGACCGGTCGGCCCGACCGAGGAGGACATCGCCGATGCGTCGTCGTGATCTCCTGACCGGCTCTCTCGCCGCCCTCGCCACCGGCCTTCCCGGCCGCCGCGCCCGCGCCGCGACGACGCTCGGCGACGCCGCCGCCCGGGCGCGCGTCACCTTCGGCTCCGCCTTCGACCGCGACGCTCTCGACGACCGCGGCTACGGCGACCTCTTGCGCCGCGAGGCGCGCATCCTGACGACCGACTGGTCGATGAAGTTCGACGCCCTGCGCGCCCGCGGCCCCGAAGCCGATTTCACCGGCGCCGAGCGCCTCGTCCGCTTCGCCGAGGAAGCGCGCATCCCGGTGCGCGGCCACACCCTGATCTGGAACGAGAACCTGCCGGCCGGGCTGAAGGCGCTGTCGCGCGACCGCCGCGCCGCTTGGCTCGACCGCCACGTCGGCGAGGTGATGGAGCATTTCGCCGGCCGCATCCATTCCTGGGACGTCGTCAACGAGCCGTTCTGGCCGGATCACGGCAACAAGGGCGGCTTTCGCGGCGGACCCTGGTACGACGCCCTCGGCCCCGGCTACGTCCTCGCCGCCTTCCGCGCCGCCGCGAAGGTCGATCCGGGGGCGAAACTGGTGCTCAACGAGGCCTTCACCGAATCGGGCGATCGCTTGGGGCTGGCGGTCCGCGCCGGCCTGCTGCGCCTCGTCGACGACATCCGCGCCGCCGGCCTGCGCCTCGACGCCGTCGGCCTGCAGGGCCACATCACCCGCGGTCGGCCCTTCGATCCGGTCGGCTGGCGGCGCTTCCTCGCCGATCTCGCCGCCCGCGACGTCGAGATCTGGATCACCGAACTCGACGTCGACGACCACATCTTCGCCGGCGCCCCGGCGGAGCGCGACGCGCGCGTCGCCGAGGTCTACCGCGCCGTGCTCGACACCGCCCTCGACGAGCCGAAGGTGACGACCGTCATCACCTGGGAACTCGCCGACGGCTTCTCCTACTATCGCGACATCCACCCCGGCGACGCCCGGCCCTTGCCCTTCGATCGCGATCTGAAGCCGAAGCCGGCCTTCGACGCCATGGTCGCCGCCTTCCACGCCCGCCGCAGTCGCTGATCGGTCGCCGGAACGTCACACGGCTGGTGTCGTCGTCTGGTCGAAGGAGCCCGGTCGCTCGAGCCGATTCGAGCGCCGTGGTTCGCGAGGCGACGATGTTCGAGAGTTTTCTGATCGAGATCGACGAGGTCGATGCCGGGCTGCTGTTGCGCCAGGGCCAGGGCTACGTCTTCCACGCCGTGGCCGATCTCTTCAGCGCCTACGAAGGGGTCTGGTTCTCCGATCCGGCCTCGGCCGAACGCGCGTTGCGCCGCCGGGTGCGGGGCGCGCGCCCCGCCCCGCTCAGGGCAGCGCGCCGCGCAGGATGACCACGGCGACGACGCCGGTGACGATGGTGGCGAGCATCGGCGCGCGGAAGGCGGCGACGATCGTCGCCGCCGCGGCGATGGTCTCCGGCCAGCCGGTGACCAGCACGGTCGGCGCGATCACCGCGGTCAGCACCGCCGGCGGGATGGCGTCGAAGGCGGAGCGGAGGCGCCCGGTCGGACGGAAGCGCGGGCCGAGCAGCAGCCCCGAGATGCGGCACCCGAAGGTCACCGCCGCCATGCCGAGGATGGCGAGGAGGGTGGCGGTCGCGTCGCTCATGTCGCCGCCTCGTCGCCGCCGAGGATCGCCGCCACGGTGATGCCGGTGAGCGCCCCGGCGAGCACGTGCCACGGCGCGCCGATGGTCAGATGGGTTCCCGCCGCCGCCACGGCCGCCGCCACGATCACCATCACCGACGTCCGCGACTTGGCGAAGCCGGCGGTGAGCGCGATGAACATCGCGGTGAAGGCGAAATCCGCGCCCCAGCGGGTCGGGTCGCCGATCAGCGGCCCGGTGAGCGCTCCGAGGAAGGAGAAACTCATCCAGTTGACCCAGAACACCGCGCCCATGCCGAAGAAATAGGGGGCCGAGATGCGTCCGCCGCCGGCCCGGCGCTCCGACATCGCCCAGTTCTCGTCGGCGAGCACGTGGAAGCCGACGATCCGGCCGACGAGCGGCAGATGTGCCACCTTGGGCGCCAGCGACGCGCTCATCAGGATGTAGCGGGCGTTGATCAGCAGGGTCGAGACCAGCAGCGCGGCGATCGGCACCGGATAGGTCCAGATCTGTACCGCCGCCAGCTGCGCCCCGCCGGCGAAGACCAGGGCGGAGGTCAGGAGCACGTCGACGACGCCCATGCCCTTGGCGGTGGCCAGCGCCCCGTAGAGGAGGCCGATCGGCGCGGCGGCGACCATCGCCGGGGGGATGTCGACGATCGCCTGCCGGATCTCGGCGGCGGTGGAAGAGGTGTCGGGGCTGTTCATGCCGGCGACGATGCCGTCTGCGATCCCGCCGGTCTTGAACGAAATCGCCCCGTCTCGACGACGGCGCGGCGATAGGCGCCGGGCGGCACGCCGATGCGCGCCTTGAACGCCCGGGTCAGATGGGCCTGATCGGCGAAGCCGACGGCGTTCGCCACCGCCGCCGGCGTCTCGCCGGCGCGCAGCAGGTCGCGGGCGCGGCGCACCCGGACGCCGATCAGATGGGCGTGCGGCGTCAGCCCGACCTCGCGGCGGAAGGCGCGGATCAGATGATGGGTGGAGAGCCCGGCGAGGCGGGCGAGATCGGCGAGCCTGAGATCCTGGCGATAGCGCTCTTCGATCTCCCGCATCACCCGGGCCACCGGCCCGGCCTCGCGCCCCGTCCGCAACAGTCCGACCCCGGCATGGTGGCCGAGGACGTGGGCATAGGCCTCGATCAACATCTCCTCCGCCGCCAGCCCGTCGTGCCCACTCTCGAGCAGCCGATGGGCCGTCTCGAACAGCGCCGCGCCGCGCGGATCGTGGACGACGTTGTCGCGGAAGAACGGCGTCGCCGCCCGCCTGCCCGACACTTCGGCGGCGAGCGCCGTCAAAAACGCCTCGCTCGGATAGGTCATGCGGTAGGAATAACCGCCCTCCCACGGCATGCCGTCGTGGACGTCGAGCGGCAGGTTGAAGAGCAGGTCGCCGGCGCCGGCGTAATGCTTGCGGCCGCGGGCGTTCCACACTTCGACCCCGGCGCCGATCGACCCCATGACGTAGGTGTCGTGGGTGTGCGGCGAATAGGTGTGGGTGGTGAAGGTCGCGGTCAGGCAGTCGAGGTCGGGAAAGCGCGGCGACACGAAATAGCGCGCCGTCTCGCCGGGCGCGAGCGGCGGCACCTCGTGGTCATGGTTCGACGGGGCCGTGGTCATCGAGGCCGATGCTGCCACGTCCCGCGCCTCTCGTCTTGAACGAAATCGCTCCGCGGACGACGCGCCCTCGCACCGACGGGCCGCGCCGTCCTCACCCCTGCGCGCGCTCCGACCGGGCCCGCCAACCGGAGATCCGTGGCCGCCGGCCGAGGCGCACCGAGCGGTGGAAGAAGTCGCCGAGATCCTCCGACCGGGTCAGCGAAACGACGGTCACCCCCGCCAGCATGTCGACCGCCTCGAAGATCCGCCGCGTCTGGGTGATGTCGAGATCGCTGGTGGCGTCGTCCATGATGATCCACGCCGGCTTGTGGATCAGCACGCGGGCGAAGGCGAGCATCTGCTGTTCGTCGGTCGACAGCCGCTTGTCCCAGCGTTCGACGTCGTCGAGGCAGCTCGTCAGACGCCGCAGGCCGACCGCGTCGAGCGCCGCCTCCATCGCCCGCGATTCGAAACTGTCGCCCTGTTCGGGATAGGCGAGCGCCTCGCGCAGCGACCCGAGCGGGAAATAGGGGCGCTCCGGCACGAAGGCGATGCGATCACGCGGCGGCAGGCGGATGGTGCCGTTGCCGCGCGACCACAGGCCGGCGAGCGCCAGGAACAGCGTCGATTTTCCGGCGGACGGTTCGCCGAAGATCTGCACCCGCTCGCCGGCGTTGATGCCGAGCGACGGCTTCTCGAAGGCGGCGCGCCCGCTCGGCAGCGCCAGTTCGAAGTCGTCGAAGACGAGACCGTCGTCGGGATCGACGACGAAATCGATGTGGCCGTGGACGCCGTTGGGTCGGTCGAGGGCGGCGAGTGCCTCGTGCAACGCCTCGATGCGGACGAAGGTCGCCCGCCAGTCGGCGAGCCGCGAGAAGTTGTCGACGAACCAGCGCAGCGACGACTGCACCTGATTGAACGAGTTGACCACCATCATCAGGCCGCCGAGCGACATGGCGCCGACGAAATAGCCCGGCGAGGCGACGATCACCGGCACCACCAGGGCGAGCCAGCCGTAGCCGGAGGTGACCCAGGTGAGGCGGGCGAGGTCGTCGGCGAGCCGCCGCATCGCCTTGACGACGTTGTCGAACAGCATCGCCACCGTGCGCCGCTCGTCGGCCTCGCCGCCGTAGAGCGTGATGCCCTCCGCCGATTCGCCGATCCGCACCAGGGCGAAGCGCATCTCCGCCTCGCGGGCGTAGCGCGCCGCGTTGTCGTCCACCATCGGCCGGCCGACCCACCACGTCAGCGTCGATCCGGCGAGCGCGAACCCGACGGCGCACCACACCATGTAGCCGGGGATGCCGACGAGCTTGCCGCCGATCTCGAACTTCACCTGTTCGGAGAGCACCCACAGCACGCCGACGAAGGAGACGAGCAGCAGCGTCGCCTGCAGGAGGCTCGCCCCGAGGTCGGCGGTCAGCTCGGCGAAGTGCCGGGTATCCTCGTGGATGCGCTGATCGGGGTTGGCGCCGGCCTCACCGGCGAAGCTCAGGAGATAGGTTCGCTTCGACACCAGCCAGTCGTCGAGCAGGTTCTCCGTCAGCCACGACCTGAGCCGGATCTTGATCATCTCGGTGAGCCAGGTCTGCGCCACGACGAGGACGAGCAGGGTGCCGGCGATCTTCAGGAAGTTCAGCGACTGGGCGACGAAATCGGGCCAGTCGCGCCGCTCCAGCGCGTCGTAGAAGCGGCCCTGCCAGTCGTTGAGCCAGAGCTGGCCGCCCATGTTGGAGACGATGACGACGATGAGCGCGATCACCAGCCAGAACAGGGCGCGCCGGTCCGGCGAGCCGGCCATCCGGCCGATCACCTGACGGACGTGGCCGAAGATCCCGAAAGGCAACGGCAATGGTGCGACCCCGGGCCTTCCGGTGGTTTCGGAGGGGGTATCGGAGGACGAGGTCGTTTCCGTCATGGTGGATCCGGTTCCCCGGGGTCGGGCGGTTCGCCCGGCGGCGCGGGGAGGGTTCCCGTCGACTTTGCCTGCCCCGGGCCGTGGCTTCAACCGCCATGTCGGCCCTGCGGGCCGCGGGCGGTCGGGCGAGTGAGGTCGCTCGAGGCCCGATGGTCGTGCTCGGAAGGGGGTCCATTGTTAGAATGGGAGGCGCGGCGATCTCGACGCCGCTGCCGCCAGTAGAGCGCCCCCCAGGGGACTCCCGT
>CALMYM010000232.1 GCA_937873675.1 uncultured Alphaproteobacteria bacterium
CGTCTTCGGCGACATCGGCACCTCGCCGATCTACACCCTCGGCCCCGCCTTCAAGGTCGGCGTCATCCAGCCGATTCCGGCCGACATCCTCGGCTTCCTGTCGCTGATCATCTGGTCGCTGATCATCGTCGTCGGCATCTGGTACGCGATCTTCATCATGCGTGCCGACAACCGCGGCGAAGGCGGCATCTTCGCCCTGATGGCGCTCGCCCATCAGTCGGCGCCGAAATACGGCACGGTGATCGCCGTCCTCGGCATCATCGGCGCTTCGCTGTTCTACGGCGACGCGGTGATCACTCCGGCGATCTCGGTGCTTTCGGCGGTCGAGGGCATCGCGGTGTTCGCGCCGGCCTTCGAGCCGGTCGTCCTGCCGCTCGCCATCGTCATCCTGACCACGCTCTTCGCCGTCCAGCGCGGCGGCGCTTCGAAGGTCGGCGGCTGGTTCGGGCCGATCATGCTCGGCTGGTTCGGTCTCTTGGCCATCCTCGGGATCAAGCAGATCTTCCTCTATCCCGGCGTCTTCGCGGCGCTCGATCCGCGCTGGGGCATCGCCTATCTCGCCGATGCGGGCTGGCAGGTGTTCGCCATCCTGGCGGTGGCGGTGCTCGCGGGGACCGGTGCCGAGGCGCTCTACGCCGACATGGGCCACGTCGGCCGCGACGCGGTGCGCAAGGCCTTCGCCTTCGTCGTCGTGCCGTCGCTGGTGCTGGTCTATCTCGGCCAGGGCGCGCAGGCGCTGGCCGATCCGCTGCACGGCCACGACGACCCGTTCTTCCAGATGGTCGGGCCGGCCTTCCAGCCGGTGTTGGTGGTCTTCGCCACGCTCGCCACCGTCATCGCCAGCCAAGCGGTCATCTCGGGCGCCTTCACCGTCACCCATCAGGCCGCCCATCTCGGCTTCTGGCCGCGCACCGACACCCGCCACACCTCGGCGTCGGAACGCGGGCAGGTCTATGTCGCCTCGGTCAATCTGCTGCTGTTCGTGGCGGTCATCGCCATCGTGCTGATGTTCCAGAAGTCGGAAAGGCTCGCCGAGGCCTACGGATTCTCGGTGACCGGCACCATGGTCGTCACCTCGATGCTCGCCTTCCTGGTGGCGCGCGGGGTTTGGAAGTGGCCGCTGTGGCGGGCGATCCCGACCGTCGCCTTCTTCATGATGTTCGACGTCGGCTTCTTCCTGTCGTGCGCCACCAAGGTGCTGCACGGCGCGTGGCTGCCGTTGATCATCGGCGGCATGCTGATCGTGGTGATGGGCGCGTGGCGCATGGGCCGGCTCAAGCTCCAGGCCCGCCGGCGCCACGAGGGCATCCCGATCAAGACGGCGCTGTCGGCGCTGCGTTCGCCGCGCATCGAGCACGTGCGCGGCACCGCGGTCTACATGATGGAAGACCCGTCGCTGGCGCCGCGGTCGTTCCTGCACAACCTCAAGCACAACAAGTGCGCTCACCAGCAGATCGTATTCCTGTCGATCCAGACGGCCGAAGAGCCGTGGATCGGTGCGGCCAACCGCGTCACGGTGGAGGAACTGGCCGAGGGCGTGGCGATGGTCACCGGCCGCTTCGGCTTCATGGAGACGCCGGACGTGCCGGAGGTGGTGAAGATCTCGGAAGCGATGGGCATCCATGTCGACAAGAAGGATCTCTCCTTCTTCGTGTCGCGCGCCCATCTCGTCGAAGGCGAGGAAGGCGGCCTGTGGATCTGGCTGCGGGGCCTCTTCATCTTCTTCTACCGCAATCAAGCCGACCCGGCGGACTACTACCAGATCCCGCCCGGCCGCGTCGTCGACCTCGGGGCGCAGATCACGATCTGACACCACGCTCACGAAATTCCGACGGATCGGCACTTCGTGAGTTCGGCATGATCGCCCGGAAACGCGAAAAGCCCGGACGGCCGAGCCGATCCGGGCTTTTCGGTTTCGTTGGTCGGCGGCCTCGCGACCGCATCGGCAGACCTCAGTCGAAGGCGCAGCCGGGCTGGACGCCGAACTTCTTGAGGATGAGGGCCAGCGGGCAGAAGCCGGTGAAGGCGGACTGCAGCAGGTTGAGGCCGACGAAGCCTGTGAGCAGCAGCCAATAGGCCGAAACGTAGTGGCCGAGCAGCACGGACACCAGAATAACAACGCCGGCGAAGGCGAAAACCACACGATCGATGGACATCGGACACTCCCGAAACACTGGACGACGCGGCGCGGCTCGCCGATCATCGGATGGAACAGTCTAACTCTCCGGCGATTCCCTCGCCAGAGGCACGGATCGGGTGAGCCCGAACCGGATCTGTGGCGGGTTATAGAAGAACCCTTGTATTATTAGCAATAGCTAATATATGGAGGCGAAGATCGACCCGCCCGCATCCCGAGTGCGCGCGGGTTCATGTCGTTCGCCGAACGAGAAGACATCAGGAGATCCGGATCGGATGACCCTCACGCGCGCCATCCCCTTCGAGCCGTCGGCTCGCCCCGCCGCCCCGCGAACCGGACTTCGCACGGGCCTTCTCGCCGGCCTCGCCGCGAGCCTCCTCGTCACCGCCGGCGCGGCCTTCGCCGCCGAGGGCACGGTCGTCCACCCGGTCCGGGTCGACGACACCAAGGAGGTGCTGGCGACCATCGAGAGCGTGCGTGTGCCGCAGGCCCGCGCCCGTATCGGCGGCACCGTCGACAGCCTCGCCGTGGTCGAGGGCGACCGGGTGAAGAAGGGCGACGTGCTCGCCACCGTGGTCGACCCCAAGCTCAAGCTGCAGCTCGCCGCCTTCGACGCCCGCATCGCGGCGCTCGAAGCGAAGCTGGCGCTGGTCCAGACCGATCTCGACCGGGTGCGCCAGCTGCGCGCCTCCGGGTCGGCGCCGCAGTCGCGGCTCGACGACGCCGAGACCCAGCTCACCGTCACCCAGGCCGAGATCGCCGCGGCCAAGGCCGACAAGTCGTCGATCCAGGAACAGGTGGTCGAGGGCCGGGTGGTGGCGCCCGACGACGGACGCATCCTCAAGATCCAGGCGGTCGCCGGTCAGGTGATCATGCCGGGCGAGCCGGTCGCGACCGTCGCCACCGCCTCCTACATCCTCAAGCTGCGCCTGCCCGAGCGCCACGCCCGCTTCATGCACGAGGGCGATCGGGTGCTGGTCGCCGGCCGCGGCCTCGACGTCGGCAAGAAGGAGAGCCTGGGCGAGGGCAAGATCGTCCGCGTCTATCCCGAGCTCGACCAGGGCCGCGTCGTCGCCGACGCCGAAGCGCCTGGGATCGGCGACTATTTCGTCGGCGAGCGCATCCGCGTGCTGGTCTCCACCGGCACCCGCGAGACTCTGGTGCTGCCGGAGGACCTGGTCGTCCATCGCCACGGTCTGACCTTCGTGAAGCTCGCCGGTCGCGGCGAAGTGCCGGTGCAGACCGGCCTGCGCATGCCCGACAAGGCCGGCGAGAAGCCGTGGGTGGAGATCCTCTCGGGGCTTTCCGCCGGTGACGAGGTGGTGCGCCCATGAGTTCGCCCACGAACAGTTCGCCCGAGAACGCTCCGGCGCCGGGCGCCGGCAAGCTCGGCATGGCCGGGTGGCTCACCAAGGTCTTCATCCGCTCGGCACTGACGCCGCTGCTGCTCCTCGCCTCGATCGCCGTCGGCTCGGTGGCGCTGATGTCGCTGGCGCGCGAAGAGGAGCCGCAGATCTCGGTGCCGATGGTCGACGTGCTGATCCAGGCCGACGGCATCCGTGCCGACGACGCGATCGAGCTCGTCACCAAGCCGCTGGAGTCGATCCTCAAGGGCATCGACGGCGTCGAGCACGTCTACACCTACACCCAGGACGACCACGTCATGGCCGCCGCCCGCTTCGTGGTCGGCACCAAGTCGGACGAGGCGATCCTGCGCGTCCACGAGAAGCTGCGCGCCAACTACACGCGCATCCCGCTCGGCATTCCGGAGCCGCTGGTCGTCGGCCGCGGCATCAACGACGTCGCCATCGTCACCCTGACGCTGACGCCGAAGCCGGAGGTCGCCGATCGCTGGAGCGACAACGCGCTGCTCAAGCTCTCCGAGAAGTTGCTGCACGAGCTGGTGAAGATCGACGACGTCGGCCTCACCTACATCGTCGGCGGCCGCGCCGACCAGATCCGCGTCGAGCCCGATCCCGAGCGGCTCGCCCGCTACGGCATCGCCCTCAACGATCTGGTCGAGAAGGTCAAGAACGCCAACCGGTCGTTCCTGGTCGGCAACCTGCGCGATCGCGGCCTGCAGGTCCCCGGCGCCGCCGGTCAGACGCTGCAGGGCATTCCCGACATCGGCCTCTTGCTGATCACCACCCGTGACGGGCGTCCGGTCTACGTCAAGGACGTCGCCGACGTGATCTTCGAGGCCAAGCCCGAAGAATCGCGCGCCTGGAACATGGAGCCGGACGGCAAGGGCGGCTACCGCACCACGCCGGCGGTCACCATCGCCATCGCCAAGCGCGCCGGCGCCAACGCGGTCACCATCGCCCAGACGGTGGAGAAGCGGCTGGAGCTGGTCGAGCATCAGGTGCTGCCGCCGGACGTCGTCGTCACCAAGACGCGCGACTACGGCGAGACCGCCAACGAGAAGGTCGAGGAACTCCTGTTCCATCTGGCGCTGGCGACCCTGTCGATCGCCGCGCTGGTGGCGGTCGCCATCGGCTGGCGCGAAGGCGTCGTGGTGCTGGTGGTGGTGCCGACCACCATCCTCCTCACCATGTTCGCCTCGTGGATCCTCGGCTACACGATCAACCGCGTGTCGCTGTTCGCGCTGATCTTCTCGATCGGTATCCTCGTCGACGACGCCATCGTCGTCGTCGAGAACATCGATCGACACTGGTCGATGCCGGACGGGCGCAGCCGCGTGAAGAAGGCGATCGACGCGGTGGCGGAGGTCGGCAATCCGACGATCGTCGCCACCCTCACCGTCGTCGCGGCGCTGCTGCCGATGATGTTCGTCTCCGGCATGATGGGCCCCTACATGAGCCCGATCCCGGCGAACGCGTCGGCTGCGATGCTGTTCTCCTTCTTCGTCGCGGTGATCCTGACGCCCTGGCTGATGCTGAAGCTGTCGGGCAAGAGCGGCGCTCACGCCGGCGGTCACGGCGACCACGAGGAAGGGCCGCTCGGCCGCTTCTATCGCCGCATCGCCACGCCGCTGGTCGAGACGCGGGGCAAGGCGACGAAGTTCCTGGTGATCGTCGGCATCGCCACGCTGGTGTCGATGATCCCCTTCGCCACCAAGAACGTCACGGTGAAGCTCCTCCCCTTCGACAACAAGTCGGAGCTGCAGGTGGTGTTCGACCTGCCGGAGGGATCGGCGCTCGAGACCACCGAGCGGACGCTGATGCACGCCGCACAGCTCATCGCCGACGTTCCCGAACTCGCGTCGGTGCAGGCCTATGCCGGCACCGCCGCGCCGTTCAACTTCAACGGTCTGGTGCGCCACTACTTCCTGCGGTCCGCCGCCTATCAGGGCGACCTCCAGGTCAACCTGACGCCGAAGGCCGAGCGGACGCGCCAGAGCCACCAGATCGCGCTCGAGATCCGCGAGCGGCTGAAGAAGCTCGACCTGCCGAAGGGCTCGACCCTCAAGGTGGTCGAGGTGCCGCCGGGACCGCCGGTGCTCGCCACCTTGATGCTCGAGGTCTACGGCCGCGACGCCGAGGACCGCCGGGCGGCGACCGCCAAGGTGCAGGAGGCCTTCGGCCGCGTGCCCTTCGTCGTCGACATCGAGACCTCGGTGAAGGAGCCGGGCGAGCGCATCCGCTTCCGTCTCGACAACGCCGCGCTCGAGTGGCACGGCGTCTCCGAACAGGCGGTCTACGACACGCTCCGGGCGATGCTGTCGGGCATCTCGGTCGGCTACAGCCACCGCGGAGCCGGCGTGCTGCCGATCGAGATCGTGGTGCGTCTGCCGAAGAGCGAGCTGGCGCTGACCGAAAGGCTGCTCACCACGCCGGTGCCGGGCCTGCGCGGCAACGTCGAACTCGGCGATCTCGTGAAGATCGAGCGGGAGAAGGCGTCGCTGTCGCTGTTCCGTCGCGACGGTCGGCCGGCCGAGATGGTCACCGCCGAACTCGCCGGGGCCTACGAGGCGCCGATCTACGGCATGCTCGCCGTCTCCGACGAGCTGAAGAAGATCGACTGGGGTCCGGCCGGCCAGCCGCCGGTGTCGCTGCACGGCCAGCCGCAGGACGAGGGCCGTCCGAGCTTCCTGTGGGACGGCGAGTGGGAAGTGACCTGGGTCACCTTCCGCGACATGGGCGGGGCCTTCATGGTGGCGCTGCTCGGCATCTACCTGCTGGTCGTCGCCCAGTTCGGCTCGTTCAAGGTGCCGCTCGTCGTGCTGACCCCGGTGCCCTTGACGCTGGTCGGCATCGTCGGCGGCCACTGGCTGCTCGGCGCGCCGTTCACCGCGACGTCGATGATCGGCTTCATCGCGCTCGCCGGCATCATCGTGCGCAACTCGATCCTCTTGGTCGACTTCATCCGCCATGCGGCGCGACCGGGTCTGACGCTGCGCGAGATCGTGCTGGAGGCGGGCGCCATCCGCATCAAGCCGATCCTGCTCACCGCCATCGCGGCGATGATCGGCGCGGCGTTCATCCTGGCCGACCCGATCTTCCAGGGTCTCGCCATCTCGCTGCTGTTCGGCCTCGCCTCGTCGACGGCGCTGACGGTTCTCGTCATCCCGGCGATCTACGTGGCGATCCGCGGACCCGAGAGCGAGCCGGTGGCGGCGGTCGAGGAGGAGTGAGGGGACACCTCCCCCGCCCGAAAGACGTAAAAACCGCCGCCGAGGCATCCCTCGGCGGCGGTTTTCTTTTTCATGGGACGACACGGGAGGGAGGCGAGCCCCCTCCCCTCGCCGCGTCTCAGACTCGGCTGATGAAATTCGGACTCGTCCGAATTTCATCAGCATCACGGCCTGACCGGCCGACGCCCGTTCGGGCTCGCCTTCACCGACGAAGTTTCGAAAAGGTCGAAACTTCGTCGGTTCGGTCTCACTTGACGATCTGCGCCAGGGCGCCCGAGGCGTAGCCGGCGGCGACCTTCTCGAGGTCGAGCGGCTTGATCTTCGAGGCGTTGCCGGCGGTGCCGAAGGCTTCGAAGCGCGCCTTGCAGACCTTCGACGCGGCCTTCTGGGCCTCGGCGAGATACTTGCGCGGGTCGAACTCGGAGGGCTTGGTGGCCATGACGCGACGGATGGCGGCGGTCATGGCGAGACGCAGGTCGGTGTCGATGTTCACTTTCCGGACGCCGTACTTGATGCCCTCGACGA
>CALMYM010000233.1 GCA_937873675.1 uncultured Alphaproteobacteria bacterium
GCGGCGGACGACCCGACGGCGCGGCCGGCGCTTCCGCCACCACCGGAGCCGGGGCAGGAGCCTCCGACGCCTTGGCGAGGCGCGGCGGGCGACCCGACGCGGCGGGTGCTTCCGCTGCGGCGGCGGCCGGCGTGTCGGTCGTGCGGGTCAGGCGCGGCGGACGGCCGGGAGCGTCGGTCGACGGGGCGCCACCGGTCGGAGCGGGCGACGGCGGGACGGGGGGATGACCGCCACCGGTGGGACCACCGCGGCCACCGTGGCCGGCGTCGCGAGCGTCGAAATATCTGCGCGCCGACAGACAGCCGAGCGGGATGACCACCAGGGTGAGGAAGGTGGCGACCAGCGAGCCGAACAGCAGCGACACCGCCATGCCCTGGAAGATCGGATCCGACAGCAGCACCATCGAGCCGATGACCAGCGCCAGCGCGGTGATCAGGATCGGCCGCAGGCGGACGCGTCCGGCGAGCACGATGGCGTCGCGCACCGACATTCCGTCGCCGACCTGGGAGCGCGCGAACTCGACCAGCAGGATCGAATTTCGCACGATGATGCCGGCGAGCGCGATGAAGCCGATCATCGAGGTGGCGGTGAAGTCGGCGCCGAGCAGCCAGTGGCCGGGGACGATGCCGATCAGGGTCAGCGGGATCGGCGCCATCACCACCAGCGGAAGCAGGAACGAGCGGAACTCGGCCACCACCAGGATGTAGATCAGCACCAGCGCCGCGCCGAAGGCGATGCCCATGTCACGGAAGGTGACGTAGGTGACCTCCCACTCGCCGTCCCACTTGAAGCCGGAGATGCCGGTGTCGGCGGGTCGGCCGAAATAGGCGCCGGAGATGGTCAGGCCGTCGGGCGTGACGTAGCTCTTCAGCGCCGAGTCGACCGCGAGCATGCCGTAGAGCGGTGCGCCGAGGCGGCCGATGACGTCGGCGGTGACGTATTCGAGCGCCCTGAGGTCCTTGTGGAAGATCGGGCTCTCGAGACGCCTCGGCACGAAGCGGCCGAGTTCGCCGAGCGGCACGGTCTGGCCCAACTGGTTGCGGATGGGCAGGACCAGCAGGTTGCCGAGGTTGACGCGGGTGGCGAGCGGTACCTGGAGGACGATGACCGTCTGCTCGAGGTTGGTGCCGCCGGCGAGCGGGCCGACCTCGAAGCCGCCGGTCGCCATCTTCAGTTCGCGGTTGATGTCTTCGACCGAGACCGAGAACATGCCGGCCTTGAGGCGATCGACCTCGAACTGGACGTCGTCGTGCGGCGCCTCCATGAAGGTGTTCACGTCGGCGACGTTCGGCGTCTTCTTCAGGATCTCCATGATGTCGCCGGCGACCTTGCGACGGATCTCCTTGGTCGGTCCGTAGAGTTCGACGACGACGGGCGCGAGCACCGGCGGTCCGGGAGGCGCTTCGGCGATGGTCAGCCGGGCGCCGGAAGCCTGAGCGATCGGGGTCAGGATCTCGCGCACCTCGGTGGCGATGTCGTGGCTCGACCGGCTGCGCTTGTCCTTGTCGGCGAGCTGGACGGCGATGTCGCCCTGCCACGGCTGCGAGCGCAGGAAGTAGTGACGCACCAGGCCGTTGAAGTTGAAGGGCGACGCCGTGCCGACATAGCTCTGGAAAGCTTCGACCTCGGGGATCGCCTTCAGCTCGGTGGCGAGCCGGTTGGCGAGATTGGCGGTGACGTAGAGATCGGTGCCCTCCGGCATGTCGATGACGACCTGCATCTCCGACTTGTTGTCGTAGGGCAGCATCTTGAAGGGGACCATCTTGAACATGAACATCGACATGGCCGCCATCATCGCGACGATGATCGCGATCAGCGTCAGGCGGCCGAGCCCGCGGCTGTCCATGATCGGGTCGATCAGCGCGCCGTACCACTTGGCGATCACGGCGGATTGCCGGTGTTCACGTTCGGCCGCCTGCTGGAGCGCGCTCATCGACGGCTTCACCCGGGCGGCGAGCCACGGCACGAAGACGAAGGCGGCAACCAGCGAGAAGATCATCGCGGCCGACGACAGGACCGGGATGGGCAGCATGTAGGGGCCCATCATGTCGGAGACGAAGCCCATCGGCAGCAGCGCCGCGACCACGGTGAAAGTGGCGAGGATGGTCGGGTTGCCGACCTCGTCGACGGCGTCGACGGTCAGTTCGTCCTCGGTGCCGCCCTCGTCGAGCCAGCGCCGATAGATGTTCTCCACCACCACGATGGCGTCGTCGACGAGAATGCCGATGGCGAAGACCAGGGCGAACATCGACACGCGGTTGATGGTGAACTTCAACACGTAGGCGACCGCCAGCGACATCAACAGCACGGCGGGGATGGTGATCAGCACGATGATCGCCGGCCGCGACCCCATGGTGACGAAGGCGAGAACCGTCACCAGCGCCGACACGATGAACAGCTTCATGATCAGGTGCGAGACCTTGTCGTGAGCCGTCGCGCCGTAGTCGCGCGACACCGTGACGGTGACGTCCGAGGGGATGAGCACGCCCTTCATCGTCGCCAGTTCGGCGTTGAGCGCCTCGGCGACGTCGACGCCGTTGGTGCCACGCTTCTTGGCGACGGCGACGGTGACCGCCGGCAGCGTGACGAAAGACCCGTCGGCCTTGCGCAGCGAGGCGTCGACGATGGTCTTGGTCTCGCTCTCGCCCTGGCGGATGACCGCGACATCGCGCAGGAAGATCGGCTTGCCCTGGGCGACCGAGACGACGAGGTCGCCGATGTCGCCGGCATGGGCCAGGAAATCGCCGGTGAAGACGTTGAACCAACGGCTGCCGTCGATCACGTCACCGGCCGGCATGCGCTGGTTGGCCGAGGAGATCACCTTGGCCACCTGGCCGAGGGTGAGGCCGTGGGCGGCGAGCGCGGAGGGATCGATCTCGACGCGCACCTGCTCCTGGCTGCCGCCGACGACGAAGCTCTGGCCGGTGTTGGGCAGCGACTTGAAGCGCTGGGTGACGTCGAGGGCGAGCTTGCGCAGCTGGACGAGGTCGAGCGCGGGCGACGACAGGGTGACGGTCACCACCGGCACGTCGTCGATGCTCTTGGGCTTCACCAGGGGCTGCATGACGCCCTTGGGGATCAGGTCCATGTGGCTGTAGAGCTTGTCGTAGAGCTTGACCAGCGACGGTTCCATCTGCTCGCCGACGTCGAAGCGCACGGTGACCATCGACAGTCCCTCACGGGACATCGAATAGACGTGCTTGACCCCCGACAGCTCCGACATCAACCGCTCCAGCGGCTCGGAGATGAGGTTGGCCACTTCGGAAGCCGGCGCACCGGGCATGGCGACGAAGATGTCGACCATCGGCACCGAGATCTGCGGCTCCTCCTCGCGCGGCGTCACCATCATGCCGAGGGCGCCGATGAGGAAGAACGCGATCAGCAGCAACGGCGTGATCGGGCTCTCGATGAAGGCGCGGGCGGTCCGGCCGGCGATGCCGATGCCGTGATTGCGCTTCGGCTTGTCGCCGTTGCCCGCGTCGTGGGTGGTCTGGCTCATACCCCGTCAGATCGGAAGAGCACACGTCTGAACTCCGTCACACTTGAATCTCGTATGCCGTC
>CALMYM010000234.1 GCA_937873675.1 uncultured Alphaproteobacteria bacterium
GTCGGCGACGAGGCGGGGGTTCGGCGCACCGGCGCGCA
This sequence comes from uncultured Alphaproteobacteria bacterium, assembly GCA_937873675.1. Taxonomy (GTDB): domain Bacteria; phylum Pseudomonadota; class Alphaproteobacteria; order Rhizobiales; family Ancalomicrobiaceae; genus CALBKH01. The sequence goes on from CALMYM010000234.1 coordinate 39, forward strand.
CCGCGGCGATGCGGTCGGGATCGCCGTCACCGCCGAGCTTGACCTTGAGGAGCGGGCGATGGGCCGCTTCCTTCGCCTTGTCGTGCATGCTCTCCGGCGTGCCGACCGACAGGGTGTAGGCGGTGACGAGCGGCGTCGTGGCGGCGAGGCCGAGGCGCTCGGCGACCGGCACGCCGGCCCGTTTCGCCTCGAGGTCCCACAGGGCGCAGTCGAGGGCGTTGCGGGCGGCGCCGGCCGGCATCACCTCGGCGAGACGAGCGCGATCGAAACCGGGCTCGGCGAGATGCGGCTCGACCGTACGGATGGTGGCGACGACGCCGTCGACGGTCTCGCCGTAGCGGGCGTAGGGCACGCATTCGCCGCGGCCGGTCACCCGTCCGTCGGAGAGGGCGACGCTCACCACCACCGCTTCGGTGCGCGAGCCGCGCGAGATGGTGAAGGAGCCGGCGATCGGGAAGCTCTCGACCGCGACCTCGAGGGTGAGGCTCATTTCGCCCCTCCCGCGGGGAAGTGGGTGATCAGGCGATCGACCAGCGAGGCGACGCCGAAGCGGACGGGATCGGAGGCCGGCAGGTCGTGGAAGGCCTCGGCCTCCTCGCAGACGCGACGGGCCTCGGCCTCGTCGAGATGCTCGGTGTTGATGGCGATGCCGACCGGGCGGATCGCCGGGTTGGTCAGGCGGCCGCAGGCGACGGTCATGTCGATGACGTCGCGAATCGCCGGCAGGGCGTGGCGGACGCCGCGCATGGTGGTGCGGGTCGGCTCGTGGCAGACGACGAAGGCGTCGGGCTGGGCGCCGTGGAGCAGGCCGAGGGTGACGCCGGCGAAGGAGGGGTGGAAGAGCGAGCCCTGGCCCTCGATGACGTCCCAATGGGCCGGATCGGCGGCGGGCGACAGCCATTCGACCGCGCCGGAGATGAAGTCGGCGACGACCGCGTCGATCGCCGCGCCGCGGCCGGAGATGAAGACGCCGGTCTGGCCGGTGGCGCGGAAGTCGGCGTCGAGGCCGCGGGCGCGCATCTCCTTCTCGAGGGCGAGCGCCGTGTACTTCTTGCCGACGGAACAGTCGGTGCCGACGGTCAGCAGCCGCAGGCCGGGCCGCTTGGTGCCCTTGCCGGTGGCGAAACGCTCGTGGGTGAAGCGTACGTCGTGCAGCTTGCGGCCGTTGCGGTGGGCGGCCTCGGCGATCTCGGGGATCGAGGCGAGGCGGACGTGGAGGCCGGTGGCGATGTCGAGACCGGCGTCGAGGGCTTCGACGATCGAGGCGATCCAGTGGTCGGGCAGCACGCCGCCGGCGTTGGCGACGCCGACGATCATGGTCTTCACGCCGGCGGCCGCGGCTTCGGCGATGCTCAGGTCCGGGCGTCGGGCGTCGGCCTTGCAGCCGGCGAGGCGGTGTTGGCCGAGGCACCATTCGGGCCGCCAGTCGACGATGCCGAGTGCGGTCTTCGCCGCCAGCTGATCGGGCACGTCGCCGAGGAACAGGAGGTAGGGGCGGGCGATCTCCATGGGCGGCCTCCGGAAGCAACGCGGATGATCTGTCGTCGTACCGCCACACGAACGCGCGAAAGCACGAGGGATGCTTGTGGCCGGCGCTTCGCGACGGCACACTCCAGCGCACGATTCATACGTGTCGGCGCGGCGACCGCCAAGGCGTGTCGTACGCCGGTCGGGCATGCACCGAACACGCAGCCGGCCGCACAGCCGACCACATCGCGCGAACCCGACGGCGTCGGACGCCGGTTCGGTCTCGGGTGATCGGGAGACGCCATGGGGTTCGAGGACGCGATCGTTCGCGGGTCTGCGGTACGGCCGACGTTCGACGTCGAAGCCGGCGCGGCGGCGACGCGCGTGGTCGTGGCCGGCGACTGGACCATCCGCACCGTCGGCGAGGTCGAGACGCGCGTCCGCGACGCCCTCCGCACGCTTTCGCGCGGCCCGGTCGAGATCGATCTCACCGGCGCGGGCCACGTCGACACCGCCGGGGCTCTGCTGCTCGATCGGCTGATCGCCGCGACGCCGGAGACCGAGCGGCGGGTCGTCGGTCTCGACGCGACGCGCCGGGTGCTGTTCGCCGAGGTGGCGGAGGCCGATCAGCCGCTCCCCGAAGCGGCGGCGAAGCCGACGACGATCCGGCGCTGGCTCGAACGGCTCGGCGAGCTCGGGGTGGGGTTCCTCGACGAGGCCAAGGCGATCCTGACACTGCTCGGCAGCGTGGCGGTGGTCGTCGTCCAGGCGACCCTGCACCCGAGCCGGATCCGTTTCGTTCCCTTCGTCCACCAGCTCGAGCGTACCGCGCTCAAGGCGGCGCCGATCATCGTACTGATGAGCTTCCTCATCGGCGGCATCATCGCTCAGCAGGGGGCGTTCTATTTCCGCCGCTTCGGCGCAGATCTCTACGTCGTCGACATGGTGGGCGTGCTGACGCTGCGCGAAATCGCTGTGCTGCTCACCGCCATCATGGTCGCCGGCCGCTCCGGCTCGTCCTTCACCGCCGAGCTCGGCTCGATGAAGATGCGCGAGGAGGTCGACGCGCTGAAGGTGATCGGCCTCGATCCGGTCGAGGTGCTGGTGGTGCCGCGGCTCATCGCCCTGATGCTGGCGCTGCCGATCCTGACGTTCCTCTCCGATCTCGCGGCGCTGTTCGGCGCGGCGATCGTCTGCAACACCTACGGCGGCATCCCGACGGAGACCTTCCTGGCGCGGCTCAGAGAGGCGATCGAGATGCGCACCTTCTGGGTGGGTATCGCCAAGGCGCCGTTCATGGCGCTGATCATCGGCCTCGTCGCCTCGGTCGAGGGTCTGGCGGTCAAGGGCAGCGCCGAGTCCCTCGGCACCCAGACGACCCAGTCGGTGGTGAAATCGATCTTCATGGTGATCGTCGTCGACGGCATCTTCGCCATGTTCTATGCGGCGGCGGGGGTGTGATGGCGGAGTGCGTCCGACACCTCGGCGAAGAGGAACCGATCATCCGCTGCCGCGGCATCACCGTCGGCTTCGGTGACAAGCTGGTGCTCGAGAACCTCGATCTCGACGTCCGGCGCGGCGAGATCCTCGGCTTCGTCGGCGGTTCGGGGACCGGCAAGTCGGTGCTGATGCGCACCGTCCTCGGCCTCAACCCGAAACGCGCCGGAACGGTCGAGGTCTTCGGCCACGACCTCGACACGGTGGAGCCGAAGGTCCGGACCGGGGTCGAGCGCTGCTGGGGGGTGCTCTTCCAGCACGGAGAACTGTTCACGTCGCTCTCGGTCAAGCAGAACATCCAGGTGCCGATGCACGAGCACATGGAT
>CALMYM010000235.1 GCA_937873675.1 uncultured Alphaproteobacteria bacterium
CGCGCCGTCACCCTTCGCCGCCGACGGCACGGTGATCGGCGAGAAGGTGATCGGGCTGGCGCGGAAATCCGCCGCTACCGCCGAGCCCCCCCTCCCTGTCCCTCCCCCTCCAGGGGGGAGGGGACCCGCGGGGATAGGGTCTTCGCAAAACGTTGGTCGTACGGATGTCGGCGGGAGTATCGGCCTGTCGTCCGGCTTCGAGGTCGGTGGTTCGACGGGCGGCACCCCATCGTCCTCTCCCCCCTCGAGGGGGAGAGACAGAGAGGGGGGGCTGGATCTCTCCACCAATGGTGAGCTCGCCACCCACACCCACAAGAAGTTCGCCGCCTCCGGGTCCGGCGACGCCGACGACTGCTGAGGAGGATCCCATGGCCCACGTCCTCCATTCCGAGAAGGCGGCATCCACCAATCCCCTGAAGTCGAGCCAGCCGCTCGGCGCCGCCTTCGCCTATCTCGGCGTCGACGGTTGCGTGCCGCTGTTCCACGGCTCGCAGGGCTGCACCTCCTTCGCCCTCGTCCTCTTCGTCCGCCACTTCAAGGAGACGATCCCGCTCCAGACGACGGCGATGGACGAGGTCGCCACCATCATGGGCGGCGCCGATCACCTCGAGGAGGCGATCCTCAACCTGAAGAACCGCACCAAGCCGAAGCTGATCGGCATCGCCACCACGGCGCTGGTCGAGACCCGCGGCGAGGACTTCGCCGGCGATCTGGCGACCATCAAGGCGAAGCGCGCCGCCGAGCTCGCCGGCACCGAAGTGGTGCTCGCCGCGACGCCGGACTTCAACGGTTCGATCGAGGACGGCTGGTCGAAGGCCGTCGTCTCGATGATCGACGGCATCACCGCCCGCGTCTCGCCCCGCCGCAACCCGCGCCGCATCGCGGTGCTGCCCGGCTTCGATCTGACCGTCGCCGACATCGAGGAGATCCGCGAGACGATCGAGGCCTTCGGGCTCGAGCCGACGATCCTGCCGGACGTCTCCGGCGCGCTCGACGGCACCGTGCCGGGCAAGTGGATCCCGACCACCTACGGCGGCACCTCGGTCGACGACATCCGCACGCTCGGCGAATGCGTCCACTGCCTCGCCATCGGCGAGAACCAGCGCGCCGCGGCCGAGAAGTTGGCGGAGGTCGCCGATGTTCCCTACACGCTCTTCGGCACCCTGACCGGCCTGAAGCCCTTCGACCGCTTCGTCACCGCGCTCTCCGAGATCTCCGGGCGCCCGGTTCCGGCGAAGCTCCGGCGGCGGCGCTCGCAGCTCGCCGATGCCCTGCTCGACGGCCATTTCCACTTCGGCGGCAAGAAGATCGCCATCGCCGCCGAGCCCGATCTGCTCTACCGGCTGGCGACGTTCTTCGTCGGCCTCGGGGCGGAGGTGACCACGGCGGTGACCACCGTCGGCGGCTCGCGCATCCTCGCCGACGTGCCGGCCGAGACGGTCGAGATCGGCGATCTCGGCCTCTTCGAGAAGCGCGCCGGCGACGCCGATCTCCTCGTCACCCACAGCCACGGCCGCCAGGCCTCCGAACGGCTCGGCATCCCGCTGTTCCGGGTCGGGTTCCCGATCTTCGATCGGCTCGGCGCCCAGCACCGCGCCCACGTCGGCTATCGCGGCACCCGCGATCTGATCTTCGAGGTCGCCAACATCTTCCAGTCCAACCTCCACGCGCCCACGCCGGAGGGCCTGAACCCCTTCGCCAGGAGAGAGACCGACCATGACAGCCGTCCGTCGCCTGAGCCTCGTCGCCACTGACGGGGAGATGCCCGCCGCGCCCGAGCGTCCCGCCGGGGCGGTCCGCGTCGCCATCGCCACCACCGACATGAAGGCGCTCGACGCCCATTTCGGCTCGGCCAAACGCTTCGCCGTCTACGACGTGACGCAGGAGGGCTGGGGCTTCGTCGAAGCGCTCGCCTTCGACGACGTCACCGAGGAATCCGGCGCGCACAAGACCGACGGCGACGATCGCATCACCCCGAAGGTGAACGCGCTCGCCGGCTGTCACCTGCTGTTCTGCCTGGCGATCGGCGGTCCCTCCGCCGCCAAGGTGGTCTCGGCCAAGATCCATCCGATCAAGGTCCAGGCGCCTTCGCCGATCGACGAGGTGCTGGAGAAGACCCGCGCCATGCTCGCCGGCACGCCGCCGCCGTGGCTGCGCAAGGTGCTGGCCCAGGCCGGCGTCGCCGCCCCGAAACCTTCCTTCGCCGACGACTGAGGATCGACCATGACCGTCACCGCCGAACTCTCCGCCGACGAGGTCGCCCTCGCCACGCCCTTCCTGAAGACCCTGGTGCGCCTGATGCGCGCCGAGGACGCCTACGGCACCTGGGAGAAGCGCACCGACGCCGATCTCCTCAAGGACTTCATCCTCACCAAGGAACAGCGTCGGGCCATCCCGATCATCGGCGATCCCGACCCGGACGTGCTGTGGCGGGTCGAGAAGTTCTACGCCGCCATCGGTCTCCCCATCGAGGCCGAGGCCGGCCACATCGCCTCGCCGATGATGAAGATGAGCCACGAAGGCTTCGGCCGGGTGATCCTCACCGTCGGCCGTCTGGTGGTGCTGTCGAAGTCGCTGCGCGACGTCCATCGCTGGGGCCACGACGATCTTTCGAAGCTCGCCGAAGCCGGCACCAAGGCGGTCGGCGAGGCCTGCGAGATGATCGCCAAGTTCCCGGAAGTCGCCGACTGGTGAACCGCGGGCGGGGCGGTTCGGCAGCTCCGCCTCCCCGTCGTCCCCGGCGGGGGCGAGGGGCCGCCCCCGACCGGGGCGGGCCCGGGGGCC
>CALMYM010000236.1 GCA_937873675.1 uncultured Alphaproteobacteria bacterium
GGCCTGGCGCCCAAGCCCGCGGGGCTGGGGCCGCGGTTCGCCCGCCTCGACGCCGAGGCACCGAAAGCGAAACCGCCGAGCGACGGCGAGCGCCGCCTCGCCTCCCTCGGCGATGCCGGACGGCTGCAGCCGGCGGTCGCCTTCGCCGATGCCCGCGGTACGTTGCCGCTGCCGGTGAGCGGCCGCACGTTGCATCGCTGGGGCGAAGACGACGGCCTCGGCGGGACCGCCCGCGGTCTCACCATCGCCACCCGCACCGACGCCCGGGTCACGAGTCCGTGTGACGGCTGGGTGGTGTTCTCCGGCCCGTTCCGCTCCTACGGCGAACTCTTGATCATCGACGGCGGCGGCGGATATCATGTGGTGTTGGCTGGTCTCGACCGGATCGACGTCGAACTGGGCCAGTTCGTTCTGGCTGGAGAGCCGGTCGGAGCGATGGGCACTCGCCGAACCATGACGCCCACGGCCGAAGCTGCGGCGCCGCGCGGCGACGAAGCGGGGAACCCGCTTCTCTACGTCGAATTTCGCAAGGACAATGCTGCCATAGACTCCGCTCCCTGGTGGGCGCGGTCACCTGATGAGAAGGTTCGCGGATGATGCGCAAGGTTTCGCTGTTGGTGGTGGGGGCGATGATGGGGGCGGGTGTCGTCGTCGGCATCGGCCAGGGTCGATCGTTCATCACCGGCAACGCCGTCGCGGCCGCCGCCGACACCTATCGTCAGCTCAATCTGTTCGGCGACGTCTTCGAGCGCATCCGCGCCGACTACGTCGAAAAGCCGGACGACGGCAAGCTGGTCGAATCGGCCATCAACGGCATGCTGGCGTCGCTCGACCCCCACTCGAGCTACATGTCGCCGAAGAGCTTCAAGGACATGCAGGTGCAGACCCGCGGCGAGTTCGGCGGGCTCGGCATCGAGGTGACGATGGAGGACAACCTGGTCAAGGTCGTCACCCCCATCGACGACACGCCCGCGGCGCGGGCCGGCGTGCGCGCCGGCGACTTCATCACCCATCTCGACGGCGAACCGGTGTTGGGCCTCAACCTCAATCAGGCCGTCGACAAGATGCGCGGCCCGGTCAATTCGCCGAGCACCTTGAAGATCAAGCGCGAAGGCGCCGCCGATCCGATCGAGATCAAGATCGTCCGCGACATCATCCGCATCCGTTCGGTGCGCTCGCGTGAAGAGGGCGGCGACGTCGGCTACGTCCGCATCACCCAGTTCAACGAGCAGCCCTCGGAGGGCCTGCGCGACGCGCTAGAAAAGATCAACAAGGACATCCCCGCCGACAAGCTCAAGGGCTGGGTCCTCGATCTGCGCAACAACCCCGGTGGCCTGCTCGATCAGGCGATCTCGGTCTCCGACGCCTTCCTCGAACGCGGCGAGATCGTTTCGACCCGCGGCCGCAACGCCGAGGAGAGCCAGCGCTACAACGCCCGTCCCGGCGATCTGACCAAGGGCAAGCCGGTGATCATCCTGATCAACGGCGGCTCGGCCTCGGCCTCCGAGATCGTCGCCGGCGCGCCGCAGGACCACAAGAGGGCGACCCTCATCGGCACCCGCTCCTTCGGCAAGGGCTCGGTCCAGACCATCATCCCGCTCGGTCAGAACGGCGCCATCCGCCTGACCACCGCGCGCTACTACACGCCGTCGGGTCGCTCGATCCAGGCCAAGGGCATCGAGCCGGACATCGAGGTCCTGCAGGACACGCCCGAGGATCTGAAGGGCAAGGACGACACCAAGGGCGAAGCCAGCCTGAAGGGTCACCTGAAGAACCCGGCCGACGGCAAGGAAGCCGACGAGAAGACCGGTTCGCAGGCCTACGTGCCGCCCAACACCAAGGACGACAAGGCGCTCAACCGTGCCTTCGACCTGCTGCGGGGCGCCAAGACCGACGCCGCCTTCCCGCCCAATCCCAAGGCGGCCGTCCCCAACTGACGGCGATCACGGCGAAATCGACCGATCGCGGCGAATCGGCGATTTCAAAACGACGGGAAATGCGTCAGCATTTCCGTTGATCGGTGAGAATCGACACGCGAGGCCGCCGGAGATCGATCCGGCGGCCTCGCGGATTCCGAGCCCCCTGCGTGGGCGAGCGGCGGCGTCGCGGGCTCGGTGGCGAGGAACGCGAGGCGCGGACCGTCCCGCACCGCAGGAGGCATCGTATGGCCGACGATCTCGGGGCCCCCCTCGGGCTGGGGACGAACCGCCGCCGCTGGTGGCGGCAGTTGCCCTTCGGCCTCGTCGGCGGCGTCGCCATCGGCGTCGTCGCCACGGTGATGGGCGTCTGGATCCTCTTCATCGACGACCCCGCCGGTGGCGAACCCTCCGCCGTCGTCAAGATCGACCGTTCCAAGACCGGGGTGCCACCGGCCGAAGTCGCCGTGGCCGGCGCCCCGCGCCCGGCCAACGCCGACGGCTCCGACCTCACAGCCCCGCATCCGCAGGCGAGCGCGCCGGGCCTCTCGGAGGCCAAGCCCACCGGCGGTGATCGCGCTCTCGAGCCGGTTCAGCCGGTGATGCGCGTCCCCGAAGTGGTCGAAGGCCAGCCGCTGTCGACGACGCCGATCCAGCGCGTCGCCGAGAAGACGCGCTTCGGCATCCTGCCGCGCATCGCTTCCGACGGCTCGCGCCCCCTCGACGTCTACGCCCGCCCGGTGCCGCGCCGCGCCGCCGCCAACGCCCGTGTCGTGCTGATCGTCGGCGGCCTCGGCATCAGCCAGACCGGTACCCAGGAAGCGCTGCGCGTCCTCGGCCCCGACGTCACCCTCGCCTTCGCCCCCTACGGCTCGAGCCTCGACCGCTGGATGAACCGAGCCCGTTCCGACGGCCACGAACTGCTGTTGCAGCTGCCGATGGAGCCCTTCGACTACCCCGACAACGATCCCGGCCCACACACCCTCCTGAGCAACGTCGACCCGCAGACCAATTCCGAGCGCCTGCAGTGGCTGCTCGGCCGGCTGACCAACTACGTCGGCGTCGTCAACTACATGGGCGCCCGCTTCACCTCGCACGAGCCGGCGCTCTCGGCGACGCTGAAGGAGATCGGCGGCCGCGGCCTGATGTTCGTCGACGACGGCTCGTCGAGCCGGTCGCTGGCCGAGGCCACGGCGCGCACCGCCCGCACCCCCTTCGCCCGCGCCGACGTGATGATCGACGCGGTGGCGGCCGACGACATGATCACCGCTCGCCTCACCCAACTCGAACAGATGGCCCGCGCCAAGGGACTGGCCGTCGGCGTCGCCTCGGCGCTGCCGATCACCCTGCGCCACCTCGCCACCTGGACCAAGACGCTGGAAGCCCGCGGCATCACCCTGGTACCGATCAGCGCCGCCGCCCGCGGCAGCCAGGGGTGAGACCTCACGCCTTCAGGCCGCGCCGCCTGAGTTCCGTCGACGACAGCGCCACCCGGGGCCCGTGCAGGAACACCCACGACGGCGGCCGGCGGCCGGCGAGTGTCGGTGCGTCGATCTCGGCGAGACGGAAGTCGGCGAGCGCCTGCGCGGCCGGCGCATGCAGGACGGCGAGCGACGCGTCGGGACGGTCGACCACCGCGATCGGCACCGTCGCGGCGATCCGCCGCCACTGCTGCCAGCGGTGGAAAGTGGCGAGATTGTCCGCCCCCATCACCCAGACGAAACGCACCGACGGCGCCATGCCGGCGAGCCGCTCCACCGTACGCCACGTGTAGGGCGAGCCGAAGCCGGCTTCGAGCGCACTCACCACGATGCGCGGGTCGTCGAGGAGGCGCCGCGTGGCGGCGAGCCGCCGTCCCAGGCTCGCCAGATCGGCGCGGCTCTTCAAGGGGTTGCCCGGCGTCACCAGCACCCACAGCCGATCGAGCGCCAGCCGCTCCATCGCCGTGCGGGCGACGTGGAGGTGACCGAGATGCGGCGGATTGAACGACCCGCCGAGGAGGCCGATCCTCAGACCCGGCGTCGTCGGCGGGATCATGAGATCGGCGCGGGTCACCCCCTCGCCCCAGACCGTCGTGCCGGATCGCGCCGCGTCGCTCACCTCAGGGCCTGACCTGTCCGGTGCCGCGCACCCGATACTTGAACGACACCAACTGATCGACCCCGACCGGCCCGCGGGCGTGCATCTTGCCGGTGGCGATGCCGATCTCGGCCCCCATACCGAACTCGCCGCCGTCGGCGAACTGGGTCGAGGCGTTCCACAGGAGGATCGCCGAGTCGATCTCGTTCATGAAGCGCTCGGCGGTCGCCGCATCGTCGGTGACGATCGCCTCGGTGTGATGCGAGCCGTAGCGTTCGATGTGATCGATCGCGCCCTTCACCCCGTCGACCAGACCGACGGTGATGATCGCGTCGAGATATTCGGTCGACCAGTCGGCCTCGCTGGCCGGCACCGCGTCGGGCACCAGGGCGCGAACCTCGTCCGACGCCCGGATCTCGCAGCCCTTGGCGCGCAGCGCGGCGACGATCGGCTTCACGTGCGTCGCCGCACAGGCGCGATCGACCAGCAGCGTCTCCGCCGCACCGCAGATGCCGGTGCGCCGCATCTTGGCGTTGACGACGATCTTCTCCGCCATGGCGAGATCGGCGGTCGCGTCGACATAGACGTGACAGATGCCCTCGAGATGGCTGAACACCGGCACCCGCGCATCCTCCTGGACGCGCGCCACCAGCGACTTGCCGCCGCGCGGAACGATGACGTCGATGGCGCCGGAAAGGCCGGCGAGCATCGCCCCGACGGCGGCGCGGTCGGCGGTCGGCACCAGTTGCACCGCATCTTGCGGGAGCCCGGCCCCGGCGAGACCGCGACGCAGGGCCGCGACGATCGCCGACGACGAGCGCAGCGCATCGGAGCCGCCGCGCAGGATCGCCGCGTTGCCGGCCTTGAGGCACAGCGCGCCGGCGTCCGCCGTCACGTTCGGCCGGCTCTCGTAGATGATGCCGACGACCCCGAGCGGCGTCGCCACGCGTTCGATGTGGAGCCCGTTGGGGCGGTCCCATGCGGCGAGCACCCGGCCGACGGGATCGCCGAGCGCGGCGATGTCCTCGAGGCCCTTGGCCATCGCTTCGATGCGATCCGGGGTCAGGGTCAGGCGGTCGATGAAGCTCGACGCCAGTCCCTTGGCCGTGCCGTCGGCGACGTCGGCGGCGTTGGCGGCGAGGATCTCGGCCGTGGCGCCGCGGATCTCGGCGGCCATAAGGCCGAGCGCGGTGTTCTTCGCCTCGGTCGAGGCGATGGCCAGGGCACGGGCCGCGGCGCGGGCGCGCGATCCCATCTCGTCCATCAGGGCCTCGACGGAGACACCGTCCGTCACGCCAGCGATGTGGGTCATCATTCCCCCCTCAGCACCATGTGATCGCGGTGGATCAACTCCTTGCGGCCGGTATAGCCGAGAATTTCCTCGATATCATGGGTCTTGCGGCCGAGGACGGCGCGCGCGTCGGCCGCGTCGAAGGCGACGAGACCGCGCCCCACCTCCTCGCCCACCGGTCCGAGGATACGCACCGCGTCGCCGCGCTCGAAGGTCCCCTCGACCGCGGTGCAGCCGGCCGGCAACAGGCTCTTGCCCGACCGGAGCGCCTTGACCGTCCCGGCATCGACCCTGACCGCGCCACGCGCGTCGAGCGATCCGGCGATCCACTTCTTGCGCGCCGTCACCGGATCGGCGGCGGGCAGGAACCACGTCGACGGCTCGCCGGCCGAGATGGCGGCGAGCGGCGACAGGCGCTTGCCCAGCGTGATCACCATGGCGGTGCCGCCTTCCGTTGCGATCTTGGCGGCGTCGATCTTGGTCTTCATGCCGCCGCGCGACAGTTCCGACCCGGCACCGCCGGCCATCGCCTCGATCTCCGGCGTGATCTTCTCGACCAGCGGGATGAGCTCGGCGTTCGGATCCTGGTTCGGCGGCGCGGTGTAGAGCCCGTCGATGTCGGAGAGCAGCACCAGACAGTCGGCGCCCACCATGGTGGCGACGCGCGCCGCCAGCCGATCGTTGTCGCCGTAGCGGATCTCGGTGGTCGCCACCGTGTCGTTCTCGTTGATGATCGGCACCGCCCGCCGCTCGAGCAGCGTGCCGAGCGTCGCCCGGGCGTTGAGATAGCGCCGCCGGTCTTCGGTGTCGTCGAGGGTGAGGAGCACCTGCGCCGCGATCAATCCGTGCGTCCCGAGGATCTCCGAATAGGCCCGCGCCAGCGCGATCTGGCCGACCGACGCCGCCGCCTGGCTCTCCTCGAGCGCGAGCGCCCGCTTCGGCAGGCCGAGCCGGCCACGCCCGAGCGCGATGGCGCCGGAGGAGACGAGCAGGATCTCGCGCCCGTCGCGCGCCAGCGCCACCACGTCCTGGGCGAGGCTCTCCAGCCACGGCCAGTGGATGTCGCCGGTCGCCCGGTCGACGAGCAGCGCCGAGCCGATCTTGACGACGATACGACGGTAGTCTTCCAGGCGGCGGGTCATGGCGGGCGTGGGCGGGGGAGAAGCCTCGCGACCGCCGATCGCGAACCCTGGAACGGGGACGGCCGCACGGGATTAGGCGTGATCCGGCGGCCGATCAAGCGCCGTGACGGCGAACATCGCCGACGCGACGCCGAGACGCGGGCGACGCGTCACGGTCGCCACGGCTGCGCCGGGGAGGCGGGGTGGTCGAGGTCCGCGGCGGCATCGGCGCCGTCGATGGCGCGCATCACCGCGCGCAACGTCTTCTCGACGTTCTCGCCGGTCGGCGCCGAGAGCTCCAGCGGTACCCGTCGCGCCGCCTTCTTCAAAGCCGCCGCCTTCTCCGCCCGTTCCTCCGGGGAGAGCGCGTCGACCTTGGTCAGCGCCACGATCTCCGGCTTCTGGGCGAGACCGCCACCATAGGCCTTGAGCTCGCGACGGATCACCCGATAGGCGGTGGCGACGTCTTCCTGGGTGCCGTCGACGAGATGCAGCAGCACCCGGCAGCGCTCGACGTGGCCGAGGAAGCGGTCGCCGAGGCCGAGCCCCTCGTGGGCGCCTTCGATCAGACCGGGGATGTCGGCGAGCACGAATTCGCGCGCATCGATGCGCACCACGCCGAGACCGGGGTGCAGCGTGGTGAAGGGATAATCGGCGATCTTCGGCTTGGCGGCGGTGACCGAGGCGAGGAAGGTCGACTTGCCGGCGTTGGGCAGACCGACCAGACCGGCGTCGGCGATGAGCTTCAGCCTCAGCCAGAGCGTCTTCTCCTCGCCCTCCTCGCCGGGATTGGCGCGGCGCGGCGCCCGATTGGTCGACGATTTGAAATGGTCGTTGCCGAAGCCGCCGTTGCCGCCGCGGCCGAGCAGCACCCGTGTCCCGACCTCGGTCATGTCGGCGATCACCGTCTCGCCGTCCTCGTCGAGGATCTCGGTGCCCTTGGGCACCTTGAGCACGATGTCGTCGCCCTTGGCGCCGTGACGGTTGCGGCCCATGCCGTGGCCGCCGGTCTTCGCTTTGAAATGCTGCTGGTAGCGATAGTCGATGAGGGTGTTGAGGCCGTCGACGCATTCCGCCCAGACGTCGCCACCGCGCCCGCCGTCGCCGCCGTCGGGGCCGCCGAACTCGATGAACTTCTCGCGGCGGAAGGAGACGCATCCGGCGCCACCGTCGCCGGAGCGGATGTAGACCTTGGCCTGATCGAGGAACTTCATCGTCTCACCTCACCGGTGGCGGACTTCCCCGCCACCTTGCTCTCCGGCGGGGCGGACACTCCCGCCACCACGCTCACGGGACACGGCGGGCCTTCCCGCCGCCGTCCACTCACGCGCTGCGCGCCTCGTCGACACGCTTCGACGCCCAGTTCTTCAGCGACATCCAGATCGACCGCTCCAGCCGGAAGCGATCGATCGGCACCATGCCGCGATGATAGAGCGACGGCCCCATGCCCGACCCGGCGAACTGGAAACCCCATTTCTCAACCTCCCGCCGCGACGACCCGTTGGTCACCCGCGCCGTCGCCGCCACCGCATCGACGCCGAGACGGCCGAAGGCGAGATCGACGATCGCCTGCACCGCCTCGGTCGCATAGCCCTTGCCCCAATGGGGCCGGCCGATCCAGTAGCCGACGACGAAGCGCTCGCCGTCGCGTGGCATCAGGCTGACGGTGCCGAGGAACTCTTCCGTCCCGTCCTTCAGGTAGATGCCGAGGTTGATCCGCCTCAGGCTCACTTCGATGTTGTCGATGTAGGCGTGGGCATCGTCGAGGCCGTAGGGATGCGGCAGGATCGACAGGTTCTCGGCGATCGCGGCGTCGTTCGCCAGTTCCGCCATGCGCGGCGCATCCACCCGCGTCGGCCGGCGCAGCACCAGCCGCGGGGTTTCGAGCGTCAGGCTCGGATCGGGAACTTCGGGTGTCGTGCTCATCTCGAGCTCCTCCGGGGGTACCGTCGCTTGCGCGCGGAATGGGGCGGAAAAACGAAAGGGGAGGATGGTGTCCCATCTCCCCCGCTCGTTCGCCCTCGGAGGGCTTCGGAGATCAGCGACTTCGCGCCGCCGGGGTCTTCGGGACACCGGCGGATCGAAGGACCATTCGCCGGGTTACTCCGCAGCTGCCGCCGGATTCGGCGTTACGGAGATGTAGATGCGACCGTTGGCTTTGGCGTCGAAGCGGACGCGGCCCTCGGTGGTGGCGAAGATCGTGTGGTCACGACCCATGCCGACGCCGGTGCCCGGATGCCACTTGGTGCCGCGCTGACGCGCGATGATGTTGCCCGGGATCACGACCTGATCGCCGAACTTCTTGATGCCGAGGCGCTTGGATTCGGAATCGCGTCCGTTGCGGGACGAACCGCCGGCCTTCTTGTGAGCCATCGTGGTGCTCCTTCTGTCTTCGCCCTTCGCGCGCCGATCGGCGTCCTGCGTCGGGGTCTCGTCTCATCTCGCCGGCCGCGGGACCGGCGTTACGGATCAGGCGTTGATCGCGGTGATCTTCACCTTGGTCTGTTCCTGACGGTGACCTTCCTTGCGGCGCCAGCTCTTGCGGCGGCGCTTCTTGAAGATGATCACCTTCTTGGCGCGGCCCTGCTCGACCACGGTGCCGGAAACGGTGGCGCCCGCCACGGTGGGAGCGCCGACGACGGTGGTCTCACCGCCGACGAGAAGAACCTGATCGAACGTGACCGCATCGCCCGCCTCGCCGGCGACCTTCTCGATGGTGATCACGTCGTCGGCGGCGACCTTGTACTGCTTGCCGCCGGTCTTGATGACCGCGAACATCTATCTCTTACCTCGTTTTCGTCACGCGCCCTTCGGCGCCGTGCCGTCACCCGCCGAGACGATCGTCTCGAGGGGTTCCGATGCCCTCCACCGCCGGTGGAACTTCCCGTCGAACCTTCGTTCGGACGGGTGCATCGTCGCACGGACTTGGAAACGACCGAAACCGGTCCTCGTTCCACCCTCTCGGAAGATCCGGGAGGAGGGAGCGGGTCCGGTGGCCGTGAAAGCCTCGGGCAGCGCTGGAAGCCGGAAGATCCCGGCTCGGCCGGAAAGGCCGGCAATATACGGGGACGCCCCCGCTTGTCAACGAAAGCGGGCGAAGAATCCGTGACGCCGAGGTGACGCCCGAGGCGAAATCCCGTCGGCCGCTGGCTCAGCGCTTGGCGGCGGCGATGGCGTCGAGCTTCTTCTGCATCTCTTCCATCTGCAGCTTCAGACGGTCGAGTTCGGTCGGCTGGGCCGCGGTCGCCTCGGCCGGCTTGTCGTCGCCGCGCGCCGGCGCGGCCGTGGCGGCGCCGTCGCCCATCATCGCACCGAAGGGCGAGAACATCCGCATGGCGCGCTCGAACATCTCGGTGTTGCGCCGCACCTGCTCTTCCATCGCCTCGAAGGCGTTGCCGGGGAAGGCATGGGTCATCTGCTCGCGGAACTTGCCCTGCTCGCGCGTCAGACTGTCGATCGAGAACTCGAGATAGCTCGGCACCAGGTTCTGCATGCTGTCGCCGTAGAAGCGGATCAGCTGGCGCAGGAACGTGATCGGCAGCAGGTTCTGCCCCTTGTTCTCCTGCTCGAAGATGATCTGAGTGAGCACCGAGCGGGTGATGTCGTCACCGCTCTTGGCGTCGTAGACCACGAAGAGCTCTTCGTTCTTGACCATCTCGGCCAGATCCTCGAGCGTCACGTAGGACGAGGTGCCGGTGTTGTAGAGCCGCCGATTGGCGTACTTCTTGATGATCGTGGGCTCTTCGGTCTTGGCCATGTTTCTTCTACCGATCCCGTATTCGACGCGCTGCCGGTCCGAAAACGACGGTGTTCGGGCGTGCGGCGTCCTCCCGGTCGCAGAGATTAGGTAGTTTCGCACCGCGAGGCCACAGATTTCGTGCACTGCGCGCGCTGCACCGCGAAAACATACGAAAGTCTGACGCGAAAAACCGTGAATCCGGGCTCGGATCAGACGGATTGCGGAGACGCGGAAGGGGTCGATCGCATTGACACGGGGAGGGTCCGGCGGCTCTATTCGCACCGACGGTTCCGCCCCCTCGAGGGGACGGAACGAGATCGCAGGTCACGACTCGAATCGATTCGAATGTCGCGGCAGAGTGGGCGATCGCAGGGTTCTCTCGCCCGAGACCCGATTTCGGAGGAAAATTGGAATGGCCAACGACGTCGTCATCGTCGGCGCGGCGCGCACGCCCGTCGGCAGCTTCTCCGGTGCTCTCGCCGGCGTTCCCGCTCACCAGCTCGGCGCCACCGCCATCAAGGCCGCTCTCGAGCGCGCCGGCGTCGCCGCGTCCGACGTGGACGAGGTGATCATGGGTCAGATCCTGTCCGCCAACGGCGGCCAGAACCCGGCCCGTCAAGCCGCCATGGCGGCCGGCGTGCCGCAGGAGGCGACCGCCTGGGGTCTCAACCAGCTCTGCGGTTCCGGCCTGCGCGCCGTCGCCCTCGGCCTGCAGCAGATCGCCAACGGCGATGCGAGCGTCATCGTCGCCGGCGGCATGGAGTCCATGTCGCAGTCGCCGCACGTCGCGCATCTGCGCAACGGCGTGAAGATGGGCTCGCTCGAAGTCGTCGACACGATGATCAAGGACGGCCTCACCGACGCCTTCCACGGCTATCACATGGGTGTGACCGCCGAGAACATCGCTCAGAAGTGGCAGATCTCCCGCGAGGAGCAGGACACCTTCGCCGCCGCCTCGCAGAACAAGGCCGAAGCCGCCAAGAAGTCCGGCCGCTTCAAGGACGAGATCGTCCCGGTCGTCATCAAGTCCAAGAAGGGCGACGTCGTCGTCGACACCGACGAGTTCATCCGTGACGGCGTCACCGCCGATGCGCTCGGCAAGCTGCGTCCCGCCTTCAACAAGGAAGGCACCGTGACCGCCGGCAACGCCTCGGGCATCAACGACGGCGCCGCCGCGCTCGTCCTGATGACCGCCGAGGAAGCCGCCAAGCGCGGTCTGAAGCCGCTCGCCACCGTCAAGTCGTGGGCGACTGCCGGCGTCGATCCGGCGATCATGGGCACCGGCCCGATCCCGGCGTCGAAGAAGGCCCTGGCCAAGGCCGGCTGGTCGGCCACCGATCTCGACCTCGTCGAGGCCAACGAGGCCTTCGCGGCGCAGGCGATCTCCGTCAACAAGGAGCTCGGCTGGGACACCTCCAAGGTGAACGTCAACGGCGGCGCCATCGCCATCGGCCACCCGATCGGCGCTTCGGGCGCCCGCGTCCTCGTCACCCTGCTCTTCGAGATGCAGAAGCGCGACGCCAAGAAGGGTCTCGCCACCCTGTGCATCGGCGGCGGCATGGGCATCGCCCTCTGCGTCGAGCGTTGATCCCGGCGGGAGCGGCCGCACGGTCGCTCCCCTCGTTCCTTTCGCCACCGCCGCGGGTTCACCCGAGCCTGCGGCGGGGCACCCCACCCACAAGATCCCGCCGAATTCCGACGCGCGAACCGTGGCCCGGTGCCCGAAGCGCGTTCCGTTCGGCCCAAAGACGGAGGAAACCATGAGCAGAGTGGCTCTCGTGACGGGCGGTTCCCGTGGCATCGGCGCGGCGATCTCGATCGCCCTCAAGGCGGCCGGCTACAAGGTCGCCGCCAACTACGGCGGCAACGACGAGGCTGCGGCCAAGTTCACCGCCGAGACCGGCATCCCGGC